>CAZURY010000007.1:0-19626 GCA_964623145.1 uncultured Desulfobulbus sp.
AAGGTAGTGGTTGCTGTTTGTCCGCTTTCGTTCCACTCAAGCAGACCTACAATGCGCATTTTCTTGTTTTTTATAACAGGAAATTAGAAGTAAGGCACTAAAAGTATTGCGGATGGGGTGAAACGTTCAATTCAGGAAGTACGGGTTTATCGATTTTACTTGCTACCTGGTGAACGATTACAAAAAACGCAAGAGTTTACCCTTTTCTATCTTTATAAGATCGAAAGGGGCGAAATACAATGGAAATAAAGGTTGTTTTGTCTGGAGGCTTCAGGAGAGCATCAGGTAAAAGAAGGTGACGGTAATGATACTGATCAGGCGGAAGGTCTGACTGAAAGCAATAAGATGCATGGCAAGACCTGGTTTAAAAATTCCGGCATAATAGGGAAATTGATGACGAAAGGCGCGAACGGGTGAAGAGAGAATATTGCCCACCAGCAGGGCAAGAATAACTTCCCTGTTGTTCATGGTGCCATCTGCAAGCAGAGCCCCGGCTGCGGCCAGTCCTGCGGTAAACTCTGCGGCTACGTGCAGGGCAACAATGGACATTGCCTGCGGCGACAACCAGGAGAGGAAATGGAGGTGGTTAGCCATGAATTGTTCAAGATGATCAAAAAGGCCAATCCGGGTAAAGATATAAAAAAGGATATAAATCGGTACAGTGAAACGAATAATTTTTCTAATCCTGCGTTTAAATCGCTTCCAGGTCCGTTGCCAGGCTGTCGGGAGATCACTTGCCTCCCGGGGTTGCTGTTGTTCCGGATCTTCACTTGATGGCTTTGGCAGGAGAAAGTGGCTGATCAGGCTGATACCCAGGGTTCGAACCATGGCGGCGGCAAAGGTCAGACCTATATAGGTGAAGGCAGCGCCTTTAATTAGAGGCGCGACAATGCAGAAAGTTGTTGGCAGGTGGAGAAAATAGGTGGGAAGGCTGTTAAAAAGATTGGCAAGTATGAGTTCTTTTTTGGGGATTTCTTTCTTGGAATAGCCCTCTGAAAGCATGGTGTTTGCAGCGATTCCTGAAAAAAAAGCCATGGAAAAGGAGGCGCCGGTCAGAGGAGAGAGATGGGCAAATTTTGTCAGAGGCCGGGCAATAAAGGCTATCTTTCTCGTCCAGTTCAGCGCTTCAATGAAATTAGCGAAAAGAAGACCGATTGAAATGTAGATGAGCATCCGGACAAGCGGCCAGCCCAGGTGATGCCAGATTTGGGTCAGTGAAAAGGTTGTTTCCATGGGAACCGGAGCCACAGGAGAGAGTAGTTAGTTTTCCAGTGGATAAATAGAAGAATGAGGTGGGACTGGACAGGTAATGTACTTGGTCTGCTGGGCATATTTTGAGACGAATAATGATTCGTCACCCTGCCTGAAGACATATTTTACTCCGGGGTAAGGCTCAGTAACAAAAGGAGATAAAATCCTCAATTCAGGAAAATAAAATATCAGAAAAAGAGTTAAAAAGCAATTGTCCCGGGGGAGAGAAAGCTGTAGGCATAGAGATTTGCCGGATCAGGTTGCTGTACAAAAAAGCTGAATGCAGTTGTAAACTGTTGCGTCAGGGTCGTCCAGCTTGAGGGTAACAAGCCGTTGTTCAGAGCAGTCGCAAAGGTTACCTGACCAAATTGTTGTAGATTTTTCAAGAAGGATGAGGGACGGTTGATGTATATACCATGCACAGTGCGCAGATCTGCAAGTTCTGCTGCCCGGGAAACGGCTTCATTGAGAGATCCGATATCGTCAACAAGACCAAGATCAACAGCTGTTTGGCCGTCCCAGACCCGTCCTTCGGCAATTTCTTCGACTCTGGCCACGGGCAGCTTTCTTCCCTTGGCGACTATACCGATAAATTGCCGATATCCATGTTCGACACTGAGTTGCAGGCTTTTGGCAAGATTATCCGGAAGTGGTCGCGCAGGAGAAATTGCTCCGGCCATAATGGTCGTGCCGATGCCATCATCGTGAACGCCTATTTTTGCCAGCGTTTGCTCGAATGTAGGGAGAGCTCCGAAGATACCAATGGATCCGGTCAGGGTGACCGGTGAGGCCAGGATACTGTCAGCATTGGCCGACAGCCAGTAGGCGCCCGAAGCGGCCATGGAGCCCATGGAAACAACCAGTGGTTTACCGGCCTGTTGCAGGTGGAGTAGTTCCTGGCGGATCAGTTCTGAGGCAAAGGCGCTGCCGCCGCCACTGTCAATGCGAAGGACAACGGCCTTGATGCTGCTATCCTTGCGGGCGGTCTGTATCTGTCGAATCAGCCGGTCGGCGCCAATCTGCCCGACCACTCCCTGGCTCGGCACAATATTTCCCTGGGCGACAATAATACCAACCGCCGGACTGTTCTCCGGTCGGGTTGAGTATGAAGGGGTTATGTGGCCAAGATAATCATACATGGATATATGCTTGAATTCAGCGCCACCTCCACCAGCCACGCTTTGCAGGTAATCCTTGATCTGAGGCCTGGTTTTTAAACCATCTATCAGTCCGGCGTTCAGCGCCATGACGGCTCCGTCTCCCCCTGATTTTTCAAGGCGGATATCCAGGGAGTTGATATAATCATTTATGAGCAAGGGGGTGAGTCCGCGTTGTTTTCCTATGTCTTTGCAGAAGATTGTCCACAACCGGTTCAGCCATTGCCGATTTGCCTCTCTGGCCGCTGCCGACATGTTATTGCGTAGAACGGGTTCCAGGGCGGATTTAAAAGTCCCCACCCTGAAAACGTGGAATTTGATCTGAAGTTTGTCGATCATCTCCTTGAAATAAAGTCGAAAGACCCCAAATCCGTGCAGCGCGACAGTGCCCATGGGATTGAGATAGATTTCATCGGCAAACGAGGCGAGATAATATTGCGTTTGGCTGTAGGAATCATCAGCGGCAATAACGATTTTGCCGCTTTCTTTGAAATTTTCAATGGCGTGGCCGATATCACGTAGCTGGTTGAGTCCGATCCTGCCGAGATGGGAGGGTGAAAGGACCAGCATTCGTATTCGATCATCCCCGGCAGCATTGTTAATGACATCGAGAATATCCTGAAGTGGAGTCTCTTCGTGTTTCGTTTCTCCGGTAAAGGAGTTGAGCAGGCGGGCTATCGGGTCGAGGGCTGAACGCTGTTCAACGATGTTTCCTTCCGGATTGAGGATTAGAGCAGCGCCGTTTGGTATCTTTTTTGTTGGATGCACAACAAACAGAGCAATGATGGAAAAGAGGATAACGAGGAACAGGAGGTTGCCGATAATCAATGTGCCGGTTCGGAATATTTTCCATATCCAGATAAAAAAGACGGCTATAACGGTCACTGCTTTTTTCACAAGAGATCCTCGGAAGTATACATTAAGGAGTATCGCATCATTTATGAAAAGGATGCGGAATCGTACTGTTTCTATTGAAGAGTATCGAAGAAGTCAGGAAATTTCAAGTCTCAGGGCTTGGCCGAGGTCGTAAAGCGTATAGGGTTTCTTGATAAAATGACTGATGCCGAGTTTTCTGGCCTGCTCGATTTCATCGGAGCTGGAATAGCCGCTGATGATTATTGCCTTTTGATCAGGTCGATGTTCAACGATACGCTGGTATGTCTCGCAGCCGTTGATGCCCGGCTCCATGACCATGTCCAGAATGATAAGCTCAACCTGTTGTTTTTTGACAAATTCGACAGCTTCTTCACCGCTGGCAACGGTGTGGACCTCATAGCCGAGTCGCAGGAGCAGACGGCGGGCGATCTCGCGTTGATTTTCCTGATCGTCGACAACCAATACCCGTTCTCCCTGTCCCTGACAGGTCAGCAGGGATGGTATCGGGTCGTCATCGGCGGGTTGCTGCTTGGTGGGCGGAAAGTAGAGTGTAAATTGGGTGCCGTATTTACTGCTTTGCACATCAATAAAGCCTCCATGATCATGGACCGTGTTCCAGACAACGGTCAGGCCAAGTCCGGTGCCACTCCTTCCCAAGACCTTTTTGCTGTAAAAAGGATCAAAAATATGGGGAAGATCCCCTGGTGTTATGCCATGGCCGTCATCTTTTACCTGCACCGTGACATATTCTCCAGGTTCAATTGTTTCATAACCGTGCACCGGTTTTTCAAGTAAACAGGTACCGGTTGTAATGTGAATACTCCCGCCTCCCTCGACCGCTTCGGCTGCATTATTTACCAGATTAACCAGTGATTTGGTCACATGAACAGCCGAGCAGGAGATGTTGGCGAGGCCGGGATCAAGACTTGAGGAGATGGATACATTATTGTAACGGGAATATACTTCCCTGCACTCAACAGAGTTGAGATATGTGGTTATAAGGACGTTAAGATTATGTACTTTCTTTTTTGAATTGGCCCCCCGGGCCAATGTGAGCAGGTCATTGACAACTGCGGCTGCCCGTTTACCTGCATCGCGAATCATCTTTAGTTCATTGCGATATTTGAAATCCTTCGGCAGGTCGAGGAGGAGCAGCTCCGGGTAGGTAATAATGCCGGCCATGATATTGTTGAGATCATGGGCGACCGATCCTGCCATGATTCCAAGGGCTTCCATGCGTCTGGCATCGGCAAGTTTTTGCTGGAGGATGAGCTGTTTTTCCTGGGATATCCGAGTGCTGGTAACATCACGAATGGCAGCAACTTCTGCGCTGCGTCCTGCGTAGTCAATTTGTTTGACCCGTATTTCAACAGGAAAACGACTGCCGTCCTTTCGTATGGCTGTTGCCTCAAAAGGGCCAATGGTTTCCGGATCGGATTGCAGATGCATGGCCTTGAGTGTTGTTCGATCAAGGAGTATATCAAAAATCCGGGTGCCGAGCAGCTCCCTTTCCTGATATCCGAACATTTCGCAGAGCTGGGTATTGGCCTGTAATAATTTCCCCTTGTCGTAGATGAGGATGCCTTCCCATGTGGCGCGCGAAAGTTGACGAAAACGTTTTTCACTGTTGGAAAGTTTTTGCTTCAAGGCCTTGTATTCGATACCCCGGGCCAGGACGCTTAAGAGACGTTGCGGATCAAATGGTTTTTTCAGGTAATCGTAAACACCGCCTCGGAGTGATTCGACAGCGTTTTCAAGGGTGGCGCAACCAGTGAGAACGATGACCACAGTGTTCGGATATTTTGTCCTGAGAGTTTCAGCAAGCGCAAGACCGCTGATATCCGGAAGACCCAGATCAAGGAGGACAGCGTTAAAAACAGCGCTTTCAAGATGAAAAAGAGACTCCTGGCCGGTATGGGATATTGTTACCGCATAGCCATCCTCTTCAAGCAAGAGCTTGAGACTGGTGCAAAAATTCGGTTCATCATCGATGAGGAGAATGGAATATGCCATTATTAAATATCAATAGGACCTGAGCGGCGAACCGACAAGGGCGATATATTACTGAAAATTTATGCCTTTAGTGAATATTTATCATTATCAGTAGCCTGCTGATAACATAACACCATAGAAACTCAAGCATTTCATAATGTCAAAGGAAAATAGCTTTTTAGGGAAAAAAGAAAGATCAGAAGGGGCGGAGGGGCAGTTTGATAATGAATGTGGTATCCTCGTCTCTGTCGTCAAGGCTGATGGAACCACCAAGTTGTTCGATAATTTTACGGGCGATGGCCAGGCCAAGGCCACCGTGTCCTCCACCCTTGGTGGTTGTTCCAGCCTGGAACAGAATATCCTTGAGGGTTGGATCGACTCCGGTCCCGTTGTCTCCGACCCTGATAATTACCTGGTCACCCTGATTCGAAGTCTTGTCAACGGCCGTGGCAATGGTAACGGTCCCCTGCTCGCCAAGTGCTTCAATGGCATTATTTAACAGGTTGGTGATAACCTGCCTGAGACCGTTTTTATCTGTCCGCAGATAATTTACTTCCGGATCAGGGCGAAATTCAAGGGTAATTCCGTGGTCAACAGGGAGTCCGGCTTCGTACAGATTGATAATTTCCTGAAGCAGTTGATTCAGATCGATGTCTGCCGGTTTGGCCACCATTTTTTCCGAGGCAATGTCTTGGAGCTGGCTGGTAATCTTTCCAATTCGTTCAAATTCCTGGTCAATGATGGCCAGTTCCTCGTGGAGTTCTTCTCTGTCTGTTAGTTTTATATCCAGCACTTTAATATAGTTGCGTAGAATGGCCAGGGGGTTGTTGATTTCATGGGCAATCTTTCTGGCAATCATGGCCGCTGCCTCAAGTCGTTCGGCTGCTATGCGTTGTTGTTCCTGTTCCTGTTGTTGCTGCATGTGCAGGCTGACTGCGGCCTGGGCGGCCAGCAGCTGTAGAGGGCCGACATGACTGAGCAGGTCAACGTATTCGTTTTTGGAAATACCCAGGACAAGCAGCCCTATTTTGTGCTGTTGCATGATCATGGGGAAAATGATCATACCTTCGGTACCCAGTAGGTCCATGAGCTGGGTATCAAGCATGGTGGCGCCCCCATCGGGTCTGGGCATAAACGAGTGCAGCATCTGTTCTAATTCGAGAGCGCACACGGGAAGGCTTTCCCGGTGACGATTCAGGGAAAAATGCAGAGAAGCGGCATAGGAGGAGAGTGGATTTTCGCTTGAAGTGAACGCTTGCAACTGTTTTGCGGTTGCATCTGCGAGCAGGAAGAGACAGCTTTTCTGATTGAACAGGATTTTCAGGCTTTGTTCAACTATGAGCACAGTCTGCCCCTGATCCTTTGCTTTAAGTAGATTGTCAAGCAGGCCTGTGAGCTGGGTGATATCACGTATTCGGGTTATGAGCTCGCTGGAGGTCTCCCGGTGTACAGCGATACTTTCCGGTTCTTCCGGCTCCAGGCTTGATTTACTGCGGGTGGGGATGCGAATGCCCAGTTGATGGGCAACTTCTTGAATCTGTTCATCGACGCCTTCCATTAACTGTTCTGTCCGGCCGGGAGCGAGACGGAAGAGTTGTGTGGCCACTTCATTACATTCCTGTTCCGGATTGTCACTGTGGCTTATAAGATCGGCAAGGTAGGTGATTCTGGTGAGCGGCAGGGCCTGCTCTACCTCGTCAACGGGATGATGATGATACCGTATGGCATCAGCGATCGTATGAGGAAGACCCCATTGCTCTATAAGCCATGCACCGGCCTCGCAGTGGTTGATATGGAGTTTTTCCTGTTCGAGAAAGGAAAGCCGGCCGTTATGGCAGCGGATTCCTTTAAGCAGCAGGGGGACGTATTTACCAGGAAATGCCATCCATAACAGTAATTTTCCCAGATCATGGAGCAGGCCGGCCAGGTAGGCTTCCGAAGGGTTGGGATAGGCAACTGCATCAGCAATACGCCTGGCCAGTATGGCATTTTGATAGGAGTGATACCAGAAACGGTCGATATTGAGCAGTCCGTTTGTCTCCACCTTGCGAAAAACCTGTTGCACCGATACGCTGATGGCCAGATTCTTTACAGTATCTGCTCCCAGGTAAACGACTGCCTGCTCGACATTAACAAACGCAGAGCGTGCACCAATAAAGGCGGAGTTGCAAAGTTGCAGCACCTTGGTTGCCATGGCCGCATCCTTTTTAATCAGTTTGCCGACTGCCTGCAGGTCAATTTCCGGCTGGTGGCAGAGGTCGATTAATTGAACGAGAAGTTGCGGAATGACCGGTAGGTTTCCCGAGACCTTGAGCTTGTTGAGGGGGGTATATGGATCCTGTTTCGATGCCATTTTTTTTATGCGAAAGTCGGTCACAATTGCTTGTTTCTTCAGGCTATTTTAATGGTTTGTCGTAGCTGTGACAATGCGTATTGGTCCAGCCATGCCGGTTTAAGGGAAAGATGTGGAGCCGTATCATTTGTAATTTCATCAGTAAAAAGAAGTTCTATAGCATGGTATATCAGGAAAAAATAAAAATCCAGGAGACCGGAGATAAAAGGGTTATTTTTCAGGAAAACGGTTCAATGAATAAATGTGATTGCCGAAATCAACCAAAGATCATGCTCGCCCGGGTTTTCCTGGATGCCCTTTTTTCTTGACCTTATCCCCCTACTCCAGGTAAAAATGGTTTTTCAGTGAGTTATCGGAACCCACTGAGATGAATCCGTGGGTGTGGACATGCTGAGAGCAGCCCATGTCTTCCTACGTGGAATTGTCCTCCACCTGCGGCAACGAAATACAGGAGAGAATATGAAAAAACTTTGCACCATGTTGTATGTTTTGATGATAGTGGCCGGCGCCGGTATTCTGGGCGGCTGTAGCGGCGCCAAAACGTTTGGTTCCGTTAAATTCGTTACAACTCCGGCCGGAGCAGAGGTGATAAATCTAAAAGATGATACCAATATGGGCATGACCCCTGTCCTGGTAACCTGGGAGGGCAATGAGGAGAAGCCTGAATATGTGACGGTCGAGTTTCGTAAAACCGGGTATCGGGAAGAAATTACCTCCTTTTGGGTGAATAAGCGGCATCAAAGCAGGGAAGCGGCGGCTTCGGAAGCCCAACCCATTACCGTTGAACTTGAAAAGAGGAAAAATTGATGAAAATAAACAGTGGTAAAAAAGGAAAGGCGGCCAATCTGCTTGTTTGGGTTGGCCTGGGTGCATTGCTGGTCATTGCAGGTTGTTCATCAGCGACGAAAACAGTCAAGTTGAAGATACACTCTCAGCCGGAAGGCGCCTATATTGTCTATAAGGTAACTGGAGCGGAGATACCCTGTTCCGGTCAGTGGATTTATCTTGGCAATACTCCTTTTCGTGGTGTACACCAGTTTAATGAGGATGATCTTGAAGATGCCGATAAAATAACTCTAAAGGTTATGCGGCAGGGATATTCCGACCAGATTATTGAATGGGACGGCCCTGGATTTTGGGACGAGGCCGAGGAAAAAGGAGTAATTTTCTGGACCCCTGAACTTATCCCTGAAGCAAGAAACTAACTATCTCCACAGGAAGTGTATGGATGTTCATGGAAATCCGTATCGGTCAATCCGGCTGTCTCAGGATGATCGGCAGGTTGAGATCATCGACCAGACCAGGCTGCCGCATGAGTTTGTTGTGGTCCGTTTGTCGACCCTTGATCAGGCGGTCGAAGCTATTTGTGACATGCAGGTCCGGGGCGCTCCTCTTATCGGCGCGACAGCTGCCTATGGTTTCTGCCTTGGTTTGCTGGAAAACGCAGAGGACAAGTCTTTGCGCGTTATTGCCGATACGCTTATCCGCTGCCGTCCGACAGCGGTAAATTTACGCTGGGCCGTACAGCGCATGCTGACGGTGTTGCTGCCTTTATCTCCATCAGAACGGGTTGCTGCCGCCTATGAGGAAGCAGCGGCGATCTGCGAGGAAGACGTGGCGGCCAATAAGGATATCGGCAAACATGGAGGAGGTCTGCTTCGAGAGATCTGGGAAAAAAAAGGGAAAAGCGCGCCTGTCAACATCCTTACCCACTGCAATGCCGGCTGGTTGGCAACTGTTGACTGGGGAACGGCCCTGGCGCCGGTTTTCCGTGCACACATGGATTCCATTCCTGTTCATGTATGGGTCGACGAGACCAGGCCCAGAAATCAGGGCGCGCATCTGACCGCCTGGGAGCTGGTTTCAGCCGGTATTGACCATCATCTTATTGTTGATAATGCCGGAGGTCACCTCATGCAGCATGGACAGGTGGATATCTGCATCGTCGGCACTGACAGAACGGCGGCAAGCGGGGATGTCTGTAATAAGATCGGCACCTATCTTAAAGCATTGGCGGCCTTTGATAACCAAGTGCCTTTTTATGTGGCCCTGCCCGGATCAACCATTGACTGGCAGGTATCGGACGGGGCAGGTGAGATTCCCATTGAAGAGCGGGCGCCGGACGAGGTTCTGCAGGTGCAGGGATTGCATGAACGACAGCTTGTACAAGTGGGGATTGCCCCGGCGAACACCCCTGCCGCCAATCCGGCTTTTGATGTAACCCCGGCCCGTCTGGTTACCGGCCTGATCACCGAGCGTGGAATTTGTTCTGCAAGTCGGGCCGGATTGCTTTCGCTGTACCCGGAGAAGGGCTGATGCTGGCCCACAGCCGGCGACATGCCCTTGTCCATGCCGCCCGTTCCATGAACAAAACCGGTTTGAATCAGGGGACATCAGGGAATATAAGTTTGCGAACCGACAGGGGCTTTTTGATCACGCCTTCCGCCCGAGCCTATGACCGCTGCCGGCCGGCGGATATTGTCGAGCTGGCCGGTGATGGCCGGGTGATTAGCGGAACCGGCAAACCATCTTCCGAATGGCGGCTGCACCGCGATATTTACACACGAAGGAAAGAAGCCGGTGCTGTTCTTCATGCCCATCCTCCCTGGTGTACAACCCTGGCCTGTCTGGAGCGGGATATTCCCGCCTTTCACTATATGGTGGCCATGGCCGGGGGCGACTCCATCAGCTGCGCGCCCTATGCTGTTTTCGGTAGCGCCGAATTGTCGGAAAATGTCATGGCCGCGCTGAATAATGGTAGATGTGCCTGTTTACTGGCCCATCACGGCATGGTCTGTTTTTCTTCTGATCTTCAAGGCGTACTTGCCCTGGCCATGGAAATTGAAAACCTGGCCCGTGTTTATGTGCTGGCCCTGCAGACAGGGCCGGTTTCCGTGCTTTCGCGGGAGGAAATGCAAATGGTGCATGAACGTTTTAAGGGGTATAAAACTCAGGATTGACGACTCGTACCGATATTCAGCTTTATGGCACCCTGTTTATTTCAAACTCAATTCAGGTTCCCATTTTCTGTCATAAAAAATCAAGACAATGAACATTGTAGGTCTGCTTGAGTAGAACGAAAGCGGACAAATAGCAACCACTACTTTTGTCTGGTTTCGCGGAGTTCAACCAGACCTACATTTTATACGATTTATTGGGTTGCGGGCATGGAGCCCACCTTAGGTTCAAGTCGATCTATAAATCCCAGTTCTCCTGCTGCCAGCCATCCTTTTCTGCCGGTCGTGTCCCTAACCAGAATAAAATTCCTGTAATTCTTCAGTGGATGAACGATCCGGCCTTCGGCCAGTATTCCAGTTGTTGCGGATTCGGCAAAGGGGGAAATCTTCAGTCGGGTCCGGGTCAGCACGACCGCGTCATGCCAGTGCAGGTAACCATAGAGTGCAGGTGGCAATGAAAGCACGGCGATGACCAAGGCAGAGATGGAAACGACTTTGAGAAGGCGTGTGGTGATGGATGGTTTTTGAAGAAGAACGATCAGCAAAAAACAGCTGCAAAAGGAAAAAAATGATATGGTTGCAAGCAGCAGCCATTGGTCAGTTCCCAGAAAATCAGCTGTTCGCCGCCACCAGGATTGATCCTGTTGGTAGATACCGTTTTTTTTGCGTATGCTTGCCAGGTTTGTCCGAATATCCGGATCTCCATGATCAAGGCGCAGAGCCTGCTCATAGGCAAGAATGGCCTGTCCCGCTCTGCCCAGCTGTGCATAGCTGTTACCCATATTATAGAGTAATGCAGACGAAAAACCTCTCTGTGCTGCTGTTTGTTGGTAATACTTGATTGCCTGGGAGAAATTGTTGTGCATATAGGCCTGATTGCCCAGTTCAAAAGAGTCGGCGGCCTGCACAGTCGATATCAGGATGAAAGACAGGCAGAAAATCAGAATGGGGAGAACCGGTCGGATCTGTTTGGGCGGGGAAGTCATCATTGTGCAACCTCCTGTTCAATTCTCCTGTATATCTCTTTCATTTCCTGTTCGGATATCTTTTGGCCCGTATAGGCGGCATGTTCCGCCTTTTGAAAAATATCCAGCAATGGAGAATCGTTTCCAAGTCGCTGTTGAAGATCAGCAGCGCTGATAGCCCTTGGCTCCATCTGCCAGGCAAAGCCGAAATGCTCCTGGAGCAGACGTCGGCAAAGCATCAGAAACCGGAGACTGTCCTGATTCTGCATGGCCGGTTTTACCTCGGCCAGTAACTGCATCATTTTTTTAGAAATTTCTTTTTTCCTGGTAAGTTCGGGATGGGCCTGCAGTCTTTTGTTGCGCCATACGAGCGCTAAGGCTGTGCAGAACAACACCAGGCTGAGGGTTGCAAGCAACTGGAACCATGGCTGTCGATAGAGCGGGTGCAGGGCCGGCACCGGTTTGCCGAAACTGGTATGTATCGGGGCCGGCACAACCGTTGAGATCTCGTTTTCTTTTGGCGTTGATTGCAACTGTTGTTTCGGGGCGGCCCGGGAGTCGGATAAAGGTTGTGGGGTGGTTGTTCCGGCCTTTACGGTAATGGCAATGGGATCGCTGTTGACAGTGATATATTTTTTGATCATCGGATCAAAATAGGTAAAGCTCACCGGCGGTATATGGTCTATGTCCTGCGTGGTCGGGATAATAGCCTGTTCAAATTCTTTTTTGGTTGTTGTGTCGGTGGCGTCCGGTTTGCCTGCAGATGGTGGGTACGTCTTCCAGTTGTTCTTTTTTCCCGTAAATGTTGGCGCTTTTACCCTGTCAAAGTTGCCGTTTCCCTGGATGATCATGTGCAGGCTGATGGGATCGCCGGGGACAACCGTCGTCGGCCTGGCATTGACGGCCAGGCTGAAAGAACCGATAGCGCCGCTGAATTGCTTTGGTCGGCCCTTGATCGGCAGATCCATCACCCGGATGTCCTGCTTTGGACTGAGAAGGGTAATATCCTTTTGGGTATAACCACTGAAAAAATTATCAAAAAACGGGTCGTCAAATAGAGGGGAGCCGAACATGGAAGATGGGCGCTGTCTCCTGTTTCGTACCAGTAAAGAGGTGTCCAGTTCCATTTCCAGTGGAAAATCACCCTGTTTGACGGCGGAGATTGCCCCATGCCAAGTGAGCAGAGTATAGGGAATTCCATTAACGATTTCTTCACTCTGCATTGGTTTGTCATCCAGGGACTGGAGAATAAATGTGTTGTTGACCAATCTGGGATTTGATTTAATTGTCACCCGCATGCCCTGCCGAAAATAGGCCTTGAGGGTAAAGGGAACCCGTTCACCTGCATAGACTGTTTTCTTTTTTGGGAGAATACGCATAAATCCGATTTTATCGGCAACGCCTGAACGTAATCTGGTCGAAGTCGGCGGCTTGACCGCCCGGCCGCCCTTCCGGGTTCCAGGCTGTGGCGCCGGAGATGCCGCAGCCGGGCTTACAGTACATTTGATGGCTTTTGTGGAATAGGCCCGATCGTCAACCCGAATGGTGACAGGGGCAATGGTATGTGACCCTGGTTTGACGGCCTGTACCTGATAGGCGAAGGAAACGGAAGAAGAAGATTTGCCGTTGATCCACTGCATCCGGGTGCTTTGCCCCCGGTAGATGAAACGGAGTCCATCCCCTTGCGGATCTTCGGGCTTGGCAGAGCTTGCGCCATTGACGGTAATAGTCAGCCTGGCATCCTGACCAAGGGTAAATTGTTTGGGCTGCAAGGTGGCCTGCACAGATACGTCAGTCGCCTGCGCTGTTGACGGCGCCAGTAAATATGCAATGGCAAAGAGTATCACAAGTATATGTTGATGCACGTGTTTCTTCATGGAGAGCCTCAGCTGTCTTGGCTGTGTCAGGGTGCTGGTGAACGTTTACGATGATTTTTATGCCCCTTACCAGTCTCTGGAGACCGGTTGTTCACTACTGCGGGTCTGACCGGGTATATATTCAAGCCGCCCCTCTTCTTCTTTTAATGCGTCCAATAGATTGGTGGCCTCGGCCCGGGTCATTTTGCCAAGTTTACGCCGCCTGATATCTTCTTTACTCATCTGTTTACCCTGTTCTGCCTGCTGTGGAGTTCCGGGCTGAATGGTGGCGCCTTCACCGGGTTTATTGCTGCCGTTCTTTGGTTTGCCGGCTGCTTCATCATTCTTTGTCCCACCATTTTTCTGTTGTCCCTGCGCCTGTTTGGTTTGCTTTTTTTTTCCGGTGGAATTGTTTTGTTCCTGTTTGTTGTTTATGCTCTGCTGCTTGTTGTTCCTGCCTGGTCCGGCGGATTTTCCGGTATTCTTGTTATCGCCTCTTGCCTGGTTTCGGCCTTTCCCGTTTTTGGATGTATTTGCGCTGTTTCTCTTTTGCTCTTTATTGTTTTTTTGATCCTGCTTTTCTTTTTGTTGTTTGTTTTGCTTTTTTAGTTGTTTTTTGAGTTGCTCCAATTGCTTTTTGACCATTGCGAGATTTGCCTTGGCATCGGAGTCTTCCGGCTGCAGTCTGAGACAGTCCGTATAGGACTTAACCGCTTTGGTATAATGGGCGATGGTTTGCTCAGGATCGGCGGCCGGCGTGGACCTGCCTAATTGATACTGGGTATTGCCGAGGTTGAAATATGCCTTTGCCTGCAGGTCGAGATCATCGGTTGCCAGCGCTTTTGAAAAGGATGCGCTTGCTTTGGCAAATTGTTTTTTTCTGTATTGCACATCACCGAGATTAAAGTTCAGGGCCGGGTCGGCCGGTTGTTTGTCTAATGCCTTGATGTACTCTTTTTCTGCCTGGTCGAGTTTTCCCTGATGGAAGAGCTCTTCGGCGGTCGAACCATTAGCAGGTGCAGGGCTCAAGGCAAGAAATATACATACAATAAGTAATTTCCGATGGTTAAAGAGGCGTCGTCCCGCTGTTTGCATAAAGGGAACGCCCGGAAAACGATTTGACTTTCTCCCGGAAACAAGAAATTCAACCATCAGCAGAAAAATAGAAAAAGCAAGGGGCCAGTAAAAACGTTCAATGGGGCGCCGTTGTTTTCTCTCCTGATGCTCTTCCTTTGGGACCAGTTTCAGCTTTTCCCGGTAAATAGTGGTGAACCCCTGGCCCATGGAGCCTAGCGGCACATACAAACCGCCAGTGATCCGGGCAATCTGTTGCAGCGTTTTTTCATCAAGCCGGGAGCGGATAAAATTACCGTTGTTATCCTTGATAAAGCCGCCGTCATTGACTGAATCGGGTATAAGTTCACCTGCTTTTGTGCCCACACCAACAGTATAGATAGTCATTTTTTGTTCGGCGGCCTGTTTCGCAGCTGCCATTGCCTGTCCCTGAAGGTTCTCGCCATCGGTCACGAGAATGAGTATTTTATGATTGGTCTCACCTGCAAGAATTTTGGCTGCCCTGGTAATAACCTCGGCTATATTGGTGCCGCCGACCGGTATACTTGCCGGAGTAACCGCATCAAGTGATGCGGTAAAAGCAGTATAATCCGTGGTAAGCGGGCACATGAGAAACGAGGCGCCGGCAAAAGGCATCAAGCCGATCCGGTCTCCGTCAAGGCGGGCAACAAAATCCTTAATAGCAAGTTTAGCCCGCTGCAGTCGATTGGGCGCAATATCAGGCGCCAGCATGGAGCGGGAGGTATCAAGCCCGATGAGGATATCAATGCCCTTTTGTGTAACTTCCAACCATTGTTCACCATGCTGTGGGCCAGCAAGGGCGACAAAACAGCCAACAAGCGCAAAAAACACCAGGATCAGCTTTAACCGTCGCCGTGGAATGGAGACATTGGCTGTCAATTGTTGGATCATTTTGGGGGCGGCAAAGCGGGCGAGCCTTTTTTGTTTCCAGCCGGCAGCCATACGCATGGAGACAATAAACAACAGACAGAGAACGGCGCCGACCAGCAGCCAGATTGGTTGTGCAAAATGAAGGCTCATCGTCAGGGAAGTCGTCTTGTTGTAAAAATCAGTTCAAGGCCAAGCAGCAGCAGAGCCAACAGGAGAGGATAACGGAAAAGCTCGCGATACATGGTGAAATGTTTAATTTTTCTGGTTGTTGTCTCCATCTTGTTAATCTCTTTGTAAATTTTTTCCAGAGACCGGGTATTTGTGGCCCGGAAATATTGGGCGCCGGTTTGTTTTGCCACCTGGCGCAGGGTTTTCTCGTCAATATCCACCTGCACCATCACCATCCGTTTGCGGCCGAATTGATCGATCATGGGCATGGGCGCTTCGCCGCGTGTCCCAGCGCCAATGGTATATATTTTGATACCCAGGGTCTCCGCAGCCTCGGCAGCGGTCAGCGGAGCAATTTTCCCGCCATTATTCATGCCGTCGGTCAGCAGGATCAGGATGCGTGATTTTGCTTTACTGGCACGCAGTCGGTTGCTTCCGGATGCAATGGCCGAGCCGATGGCGGTCCCGTCTTCAATCATGCCGGTTTTAAGGGTATCAAGCCGTTTCTGCAACCAGTCATGGTCAAGGGTCAACGGACAGACGAGATAGGGCCGCCCGGCAAAGGCAATCAGGCCTATGCGATCATTGGGTCGCTGCCTGATAAATCTGGCAACAACGTTTTTTACCACTTCAAGCCGGCTGGCCGGTTCACCGTTTAGGGTGAAGTCCCTTGCCTCCATGGATCCGGAAACATCAACGGCCAGCAGAATGTCTATGCCGGAAGCCTTTATTGTCGTTGTCGTGTTACCAAACTGGGGCCGGGCCAGGGCCAGGATAAGCAGCGCCAGGCAGAGCATACGCAGGATGGTCGGTAATCTGCCCGGCCGTGACTTTCGCCCATCAGCAATTAATCCGGCAATTGAGGTGGTGGAAAAGAGCAGGGCCGGGGCGGGTCCATGTTTCCCGCGAAAGAAAACGAGCAGGGGCAATATGGCAAGCAGCCAGAGAAGCTGCGGATAGGCAAAGCGAAACAAGTTCATGTTGTCCTGCTCCCGCTTTTTGTTGCAGCTCCTTCAGTTGTTGCACCAATAAACTGCCGAACCTGGGCAACCATCTGTTCCATTTCCGCCCGACTCAAGGTGTATTGAGCAAATTTCACCATGTCACAATGGTTTAACCAATCATGGAGCAGCGTATTATGTGCCAGTAGTATGTCATTGTCTGCTTGATGCCGGGTCAGTTGATAGAGAAATTCCCTGGTCGTCAGGTTGGGTTGGAAGATCCGGAACCGTTCCTCTATATAGGTGCGCAATATGTCGGCAACTTTGACGGCAAATGCGCGTGACTGGCCCGGGGTTATCAGGGCCTGCGCTGCGTCCAGAGCTTTAAGGGCACGTTCATGCGGCAACAGGGGATCTTGATTGTTTGTTTTCTTTTTTTTCAGCAACAGGACAACCAGGACAATGATGCATATAAGCGCTGAAATGGCGGCAAGCCAATACCACCAGGGAAACGGGGACGGCAGGGGGATAACATCTTTTATATCATGCAGTTTTTCCGGGGCGGACATTGCCGTAATGCCGGCAGATGGCAGCGGCTGGTTTGCGGCGGCCCCATAGACCATTGTCGGTGTCATCATAAATATGTAGAGGATGTAGAAGAGCAGGGCAGGGGTAAACATATCAGCCGGCCCTCCTGCTCCGGTTGCGGAAAAATTCAATCAGCGGCGCCATGTAAGAGCTGTCTGTGGACAGCTCTAAAAGATCAATGGAACTCTTTCGCATGGTCTGCTGCAGTTGATTATGTTGGTCATCGGCCAGGTTGCTGTATGCCTTCCTGGTCCATGGATCTCCGGTGTTGAGCAGGATCTGCTCGCCATTTTCCGCGTCTTCAAGGGTCAGCCAGCCCACATCAGGCAACTCCCGCTCACGGGGATCGATCACTGAAACGGCAATAAGGTCATGGCGACGGCCGGTTATCCGCAGTTTTGGCTGCAAAACGCCCAGAGTCTCTGCAAAATCACCGGGCAGACAGAAATCCGATACCAGAAAGGTGACGCATTTTCTCTTGCTTACCCGGTTGACAAAATCCAGCGCTTCCCCAATATCCGTGCCATGGCTCCGGGGACGGAAAAAGAGAATCTCCCGTATTACCCGCAGGATGTGGGACCGTCCTTTTTTGGGGGGAATGTAGAGCTCGACAAAGTCGGAGAACAGGATAAGGCCGACTTTGTCGTTGTTGCGTACGGCGGAAAAGGCGAGCACGGAACCGAGTTCCGCCATCATTTCCCGCTTACTTTCTTCGCCGGAACCAAATTGCCCGGAATTACTGACATCAATAACCAGAAGAATGGTCAGCTCTCGTTCTTCGGTGAATTTTTTTACATGCGGCACACCGGTACGGGCCGTGACATTCCAATCAATAGTCCGTATTGCGTCTCCGGGAACATATTCACGTACCTCATCAAAATTCATGCCCCGCCCTTTGAAGACCGAATGGTAACTTCCGGCAAGGGTATCATCAACAAGATGCCGGGTCCGCACTTCGATCTGCCGGACTTTTTTTAATATTTGTTTGGTCAGTTCTTGTTCCATGGCGCTGATCAGTCAAGGGTGTTCCATAAATACATTATGGAACCGGCACGGTTTCAAGTATTTGCCGCACAATGTCCTCACTGTCGATACCCTCGGCCTCTGCCTCATAACTGATGCGGATCCGGTGCCGGAGAACGTCAGGGGCACAGGCCTTGATATCATCGGGGATAACGTAACCGCGCCCCTGGAGAAAGGCGATGCATTTGGCCGTTACCTTGAGGTTGATGGTTGCTCGTGGCGAGGCCCCGGTCTCAATATAGCTTTTGAGATCCGGATTAAAGGTTTCCGGCTCTCTGGTGGCAAAGATCAAAGCAATGATATAATCCTTGATCCGGTCGTCAAGGTAGATGCTGTCGACAACCTGACGGGCGTTCAGGATATCCTGCGCCGCAATGATCGGCCGAACCCGGGTTGCTGCGTCAGTATGAGCGACCGAATCAAGGATGAGTCGTTCCTCATCCCTGCTTGGGTAGTCGACGATCACCTTGAGCATGAAACGATCGACCTGGGCTTCGGGCAGGGGATAGGTACCCTCCTGTTCAATGGGGTTCTGGGTCGCCAGTACCAGGAAGAGTTCCGGCAGGCCGAAACTTTCCTCGCCAATGGTCACCTGACGTTCCTGCATGGCTTCAAGCAGGGCGGACTGAACCTTGGATGGAGCCCGGTTGATCTCGTCGGCCAGGATCATGGAGGCAAAAATAGGTCCTTTTTTTACTTCAAAGCCCGTGGCCCTGGGATTGTATATTTCAGTGCCTATAATATCAGCCGGCAGCATGTCCGGGGTGAACTGGATCCGCCTGAAATCCGTGGATATGGCAGATGCCAGAGTCTTAACCGCCAGCGTCTTGGCCAGTCCGGGAAGGCCTTCCAGCAGGATATGACCGCCGGCAAGCAGGCCGATGAGCAGACGGTCGATGAGATATTGCTGACCGATAATTACCCTGCCAATTTCCGATTGAAGAAGGGGCACCCAGGCAGAGGCCTCTTTGACGGCAGTATTTATTTCCTGGATGGACGGATTCGTATTCTCCGTGGATTTTGCTGCTGCCGGTACTGTGTCCGGAAGGGTTTGCCGGGCGGATTGACTTGATATGGCATTTGCTTCTGTTGAAAATTTTTCCATCATTATCTCATTTAAAATTTGTTTTTATAAAAAACTAAATCAAGGGAGAGCGTCAGAATTGTCGCCTGGTTATGGATCCTGAAAAGGCGGTGGGACAATCCGGAAAACGAAGATTGAGGGATGGCTAAGGTGCGAGCTGGAAAGGGATGCACCGGGAGCGATGTATCGTAATAGTGCATCGACATTGATCGACAACCATGGAGATTGCCCTTATGTCATATACACCTTGTTTATAATTCTTATTAAACAGCATGTTATCACTCTACCGATACTGAACCAATTTAGTGATTTACTCTTTATTTTCTGACATAAAAAACAAGAAAATGAACATTGCAGGTCTGCTTGAGTGGAACGAAAGCGGACAAACAGCAGTCACTACTTTTGTCTTCTTTCGTGGAGCTCAACCAGATCTGCGTTTGTACAATTTAT
>CAZURY010000008.1:0-19143 GCA_964623145.1 uncultured Desulfobulbus sp.
GGGTTGGTTCGGCAGCGGCCCGGGCAGTTGTACGAAAAAGTCATGCTCTCATAACGTGGTATGGCTGGCATTTTCAGGATAACTCAGGCTTCTGTTACGGAGAAGGACCCCCCGGGGAATCGGGTGGAGAATTCCTTGTGCATCACGGCCAGGAACGGTACAGTGAGAAATCAGAAGTATTTTCTATTCTTATCTACCTTTATAATGATGAACCAGGAAGCATTATGAATTCAATGATGATCGCCCCTTCTATTCTCTCTGCGGATTTTTCACGTCTTGGCCAGGAAATTCATGCGGTTGAACAGGCTGGAGCCGAAGTTATCCATGTTGATGTGATGGACGGACATTTTGTCCCGAATATTACCATCGGACCCCTGGTCGTGCGCGCGGTCCGCCAGGTAAGCGCATTGCCCGTTGATGTGCATCTGATGATTACCGAACCTGATCGATATCTACAGGATTTTGCGGAGGCGGGGGCAGATTGGATAACCGTTCATGTCGAGGCCTGTACCCATCTCCACCGGACTATTCATCATATCAGAGATCTTGGTAAAAAGGCGGGGGCCGTGCTCAATCCCGCGACCTCTCTTTCCACCCTTGAATATATTCTTGAGGATGTGGATCTCATCATGTTGATGAGCGTAAATCCCGGTTTTGGCGGCCAGTCATTTATTCCGTCTACCCTGGAAAAGATACGAAAATTACGGACCATGCTTGACCAGGTGAATCCCGGGGCCGGTATTGAAATCGATGGAGGTATAAGCCCGAAAACTATAAGCGATGTGGCGGCAGCCGGAGCAAATATCTTTGTGGCGGGCTCGGCTGTCTATGGACGAGATGACTACAAAAATGCCATCGGCGAGCTGAAAAAGCTGGGCGGTTTTGCATCCGATTGACCGGAAAAACCCATGAGCAGGAGGAAGACATGCAATTTTTGAATTTCCCGGATTTACCTGCTGTTGAAAAGCTGCGGAAAGAAGCGGCCTTGCCCTGTGATTTAACGGAACCGGGTTTGCTGTCTTCCGGGAGGTTATCCAGGTATCATCTCTTTTCTTGCGGTTTTGACCTGCTGTATGCGACCCAGCGCCTCAATGATCGGGTGCTGGATAGACTACAGAAGCTGGCTGATGAGGCCCAGCTGGTTGATAAATTTCTGGCAATGAAGCGGGGCGAGGTGATGAACCGGATTGAAGGATTTGCTTCGGAAGAGCGCCAGGTCCTCCACACCAGTAGTCGGGACGTTTTCCGGGACGCCCCGGACCATCCCGGGTCCGCGCAACAGGCAAAAGATCAATTGGCCCATTTGCGGACATTTCTTCAAAAGCTTGAATCCGGCGCTATTACAAATAAACATAACGAATCTTTTACCACCATGATCCAGGTGGGAATCGGCGGTTCGGATCTTGGGCCACGCGCTCTTTGCCTGGCCCTGGCCGCCTATGCACGCCCTGGGCACCGGGTTCATTTTATCAGTAACGTGGATCCCGATGATGCGGCTGCTGTGCTGGCCGGGGTTGATCTGTCCAGAACCCTGGTCAACGTGGTTTCAAAAAGCGGCACCACTCTGGAAACGGTTACCAATGAACAGCTTGTCCGCTTGGCCTATGAAAGAGCGGGATTGGATCCGGCCCGCCATATTCTCGCCGTCACCGGTCAGGGCAGTCCCATGGATGACCCGTCAAGATATTTGGCCACCTTTCATATGTTTGATTATATTGGCGGCAGGTATTCCGCAACCTCAATGGTGGGGATGGTCACCCTGGGTTTTTTACTTGGCTATGACGCATCAGTTGAGCTTTTGTCCGGCGCGCATGCCATGGACGTGGCAGCTGAAGAAAGGAACATGCGACGTAACATGCCTTTGTTGATGGCGATGACCGGTATCTGGAACCGTAATTTTTTAGACATGCCCACCCTTGCGATTTTACCGTACAGCCAGGCGTTGCTCCGTTTTCCCGCTCACCTGCAGCAATGTGATATGGAGAGCAATGGTAAATCTGTTACCCGTCAGGGAGAGTTTGTTCGCTGGCAGACAGGGCCGGTGGTCTGGGGGGAGCCGGGAACCAATGGCCAGCATGCCTTTTATCAGTTGCTTCACCAGGGAACCGAGATTGTGCCGGCGGAATTTATCGGCTTTCGCCGCTGTCAGTATGGCAGTGATTTTATTGTAAAGGGTACGACGAGCCAGCAAAAACTGGTTGCCAATATGCTGGCCCAGTCACTGGCCCTGGCCCAGGGGAGAACGAATGATAATCCCAATAAACATTTTCCTGGAAATCGTCCCAGCTCGATCCTTTTGGCCGATCGGTTAACTCCATACAGCATGGGTGTCCTGTTGGCCTTGTATGAGCATCGAATAGTGTTCCAGGGATTGTGTTGGAATATCAATTCATTTGATCAGGAGGGGGTACAGCTAGGCAAGGCGCTGGCCGAACGACTGTTAACTGAAATGTCGGGAAATGGCGACAGCGGGGAGCGGCCGGCCGAGACGTCCCCGGAAAAATTTCTGCTCAGGCTGGCAAATCTGAAAAAATAAGAGAGATTGATTGTCGGAATCGGCCTCTCGCCCGGAGGATGGAATCGAGCTTTTTTATTGACAAAATCAGGGTATCCGGGTAGTCTTTCCCGCTGAATAACCATTCAAAATGGCACACTGAATGGCCATTCAATGTGGCATCTCTGTTGAGGAGCTTAATGCCCTGTTATCAATAGAATTTGTTAGTTTGGCAAATGTTTTTTATAACACAATGAACGAGGAGGAACACTGATGGCAAAGCATGATACGCCGATGTTGGATGAGCTGGAAAAAGGTCCGTGGCCGAGTTTCGTCACCGACATGAAACGACAGGCGGAAACCCATCCGGAATGCTGGGATATTCTGGGACAGCTCGAACTTTCATACGAGGACAAGATCACTCACTGGAAACATGGTGGTATTGTCGGTGTTTTTGGTTACGGCGGCGGTATTGTCGGCCGTTATTCCGATGTTCCCGATCGCTTCCCCGGTGTAGAGCATTTTCACACTGTTCGCGTTAATCAGCCTGCGGGGTTGTATTATTCGACCGAGAACCTGCGGGCTTTGATGGATCTGTGGGATAAATACGGTTCCGGTATGACCAATATGCACGGTTCCACAGGTGATATGATTTTACTTGGTACCCGTACCGAGAACCTTGAGCCGCTGTTCTGGGACCTGACCCATGATCTGGGGCAGGATCTGGGCGGTTCCGGCTCAAACCTGCGTACCCCTTCCTGTTGTCTTGGCGAATCCCGTTGTGAGTGGTCCTGTTATGACACTCAGGATATCTGTTATGCCTTGACCATGCATTATCAGGATGAGATTCACCGTCCTGCATTTCCCTATAAGTTTAAATTCAAATTTTCAGGCTGTGCCAATGATTGCGTAGCAGCCATTGCCCGTTCCGACTTTGCTGTTATCGGCACCTGGAAGGATGATATTCAGATTGATCAGGCAGCCGTCAAGGAGTATGTGGCGGGTAACTATCCTGCCAACGGTGGTAGTCATAAAGACGGCGACTGGGGCCCTTTCAGCCTGAAAAAAGAAGTGATTGACCTTTGTCCCACCCAGTGTATGTGGATGGAAGGTGATGAATTGAAAATTGATAATAGCGAGTGTAACCGCTGCATGCATTGCATCAATGTTATGCCCCGCGCTCTGCGTCCCGGTAAGGAAAAAGGCGCAACTATCTGTATCGGCGCCAAGGCTCCGATTCTTGACGGCGCCCAGTTTGCAACCATGGTTATTCCCTTTATTGAGGTTTCCAAAGAAAACGAATACGAGAACGTCATCGACGTGATTGAAAGGATCTGGGACTGGTGGATGGAAGTTGGCAAAAACCGTGAGCGGGTTGGTGAAACCATGCAGCGTGTTGGGTTGCCGACATTCCTCAGTGTTATGGAAGTGGAGCCTATTCCGCAACATGTCAAGGAACCCCGTTCCAATCCCTATGTTTTCTGGAAGGAAGAAGAAGTTCCAGGAGGCTTTGAACGTGATATCGTTGAATTTCGTAAACGCCACGCAGCGTGATTCCTGGTAAAGCAATAGAGACACAAAGCATAGAGCTATAGATATAAGGAGAATATATTATGGGTTACGATCCAAAAAATCCAATGGAAGGGCGTATCACCGACCTTGGGCCGCATAAGTATGACACCATGATGCCACCGGTCATTACCGACAATAAAGGTAAATGGCTGTATCATGAAATTCTTGAGCCGGGAGTACTGTTGCATGTTGCCGAGGGCGGAGCAGAATGTTACACCGTTCGTGTTGGATCCCCCCGATTGATTTCCATTGAGCATGTTCGGGAAATGTGTGACATCGCCGATACCCACTGTGGAGGCTTCCTGCGTTTCACGACTCGGAATAATGCCGAGTTTATGGTTGATTCCAAAGAGAAATGTGATGCCCTGATTGCCGACCTTAAGGGGCGCGGCAATAAGTTTCCCATCGGCGGGACCGGGGCCTGTGTAACGAATATCGTCCATACTCAGGGTTGGGTGCATTGTCATACTCCGGCAACCGATGCTTCCGGTCCGGTCAAGGCCGTCATGGATGATCTGTTTGAGTATTTCGGGTCCATGAAGTTGCCGGCCCAGGTTCGTATCGCCCTTGCCTGCTGTCTGAATATGTGCGGAGCCGTTCATGCCTCGGATATCGCCCTGCTTGGTGT
Organism: uncultured Desulfobulbus sp.; assembly: GCA_964623145.1. Taxonomy (GTDB): domain Bacteria; phylum Desulfobacterota; class Desulfobulbia; order Desulfobulbales; family Desulfobulbaceae; genus DRLX01. The sequence goes on from CAZURY010000008.1 coordinate 4,695, forward strand.
GCATCGGAAGCCGCCGATGATTGATAATGATCGTATCACCGGCGTATGCGAATTGCCGCTGGCCATTGCCGCCTGTCCGCTTGGGGCCATCAAGCCTGCCAAAGCGACAAACAGCCAGGGTGAAGAGATTAAATCCGTTAAGGTAAATGCCGATCGTTGTATGTTCTGTGGCAACTGTTATACCATGTGTCCGGCCATGCCGCTGGCGGATCCGGACGGTGATGGTATGGCCATTCTGGTTGGCGGTAAGGTTTCCAATGCCAAGTCGGCGCCCAAGTTTTCCAAACTGGTGGTTCCTTTCCTGCCCAATACCCCGCCCCGCTGGCCTGAGGTTACCGAGGTTGTTCGTCGAATTGTTGAGGTCTATGCCAAGGATGCGAGAAAATATGAACGCATCGGCGAGTGGGCCGAACGTATCGGCTGGGAGAAGTTTTTTGAAAAATGCGATATTCCTTTTACCGAAAAATCCATTGATGATTATCGTCTCGCCTATGATACCTGGAAGACGACCGCTGCCTTCAAGTATACCAGCCATACGGATGCGTATACCAAATAGGGAAACAGTGAAAAATTCCGACCCCGAATTCGCGGGGTCGGATTCATTATTTATCTCTGCCGATGAGGTACCACCATGGCAATGAGTGTCGAAGAAGTAGAAGCTGCAATAATTGAAAAGGCAAAAAAAGCGCCTAAGCCCCAGTTGTATATCAAGGATTTTTACAAGTGTGCCCCGGACATGAAACCGCGGGAGATCAAGAAAATCGCCAATAAACTGGTGACCAAAGGTGAGCTGATGTTCTGGTCATCCGGGTCAACAACCATGTATGCGCGTCCTGATCGTATTAAGGATGAAGAGGGGAGCGAAGGGATCAACTGATTTTTTTCAGATTGTATCGACAGATCAAGCAGAGGCCGATTGGCTTCTGCTTTTTTTTATGGTGGCCGGTCTCCGACGAGTTATAACAGCAAGCGCCCGTAGCTGAGGTAGGGCGCATATTTTTCGGGTATGAACATTCTGTCATTCGAAACATTGGATTCAACCAACGCCTGTGCACTTAAACTGGCCGAAGCAGGAGCCGACCCGGAAACAGTTGTCTGGGCACAGACGCAGACATCGGGCCGCGGGCAGTATGGAAGAATTTTTGTCTCTCCGCCTGGTGGGCTGTACTTTTCCCTTCTTCTGCAGCCGGATCTTGAGCCGGAAAGATTACCCCTGGTGACGCTTGCCGCCGGTGTTGGCTGCTGTCGTTTTTTAGAGCGCCATTGCGGCCTGTCTACCCGGCTGAAGTGGCCTAATGATCTATATTGCCGGAAGAGGAAGCTGGGCGGTATTTTAACGGAAACCATGCCCATAACCGCCAACCGGCCTGTAACTGTTGTCGTGGGCATTGGCCTGAATTTTAATTCTACTACCGCTGGTTTTCCAGAGGATATGCTACGTCGGATAACTTCCGTTCATGCCCTGACCGGAGAGACATATGAATTGAGGGTCATTCTCCCCCTTCTGGCCAGGGAAATCATGGAGCGGATCCAAGCGCTGCACAGCAATCAGGATAAACTACTGGCGCTCTGGAATGAGCGTGATTATCTTAAAGGACACCCCATATTGTGGGAGACGGGCCGGAAGCATATAACAGGCACCGGGCGTGGGCTGGCTGATGACGGCTGTTATATTCTGGAAGATCAAGGTGGTAAAAGACACACAATACTGGCCGGACGTGTACAACCCCTAACGTGTCCAACTGCAGACTCATGACGCAAACATTTCAGGCCCTGGTGGTCAGTGAAGATAAGGACGGCGGTATGCATCGTCAGGTGCAAACACGAACTCTGGAAGATTTACCGCCAGGAGAGGTTGTCGTTGAAGTCAGTTATTCATCGCTCAACTATAAGGATGCCTTATCCGCTAACGGCAATCGCGGGGTAACAAGGCGTTATCCACATACGCCTGGTATTGATGCGGTTGGCAAGGTGTACACCTCCTGTGTGGATGAGTTTGCCTCCGGCGATCAGGTCTTATGCATGGGATATGACCTGGGTATGAATACAGCCGGCGGTTTTGGGCGCTATATTTCCGTTCCTGCCGCCTGGGTTATGCCTCTTCCCGGTGGCTTGTCGTCCCTTGAGGCCATGCAGATCGGTACAGCCGGTTTTACCGCTGCCCAGTGTGTTGATCGTATCATTACTCTGGGGCTTCATCCAAATGACGGCCCGATTCTAGTTACCGGGGCCACGGGAGGAGTCGGTAGCCTGACCGTTCGGCTGTTGTCCTTTCTGGGTTTTGAAATTACCGCTTTAACGGGCAAGGTTGAACAGGCTTCATTTCTGCGCGAAATCGGCGCAACCCATGTCCTGGAGCGGAAAAATATGCTTCAGAGTCAGAGGAAAATGCTGCTGAGGGAAAGGTGGGCCGGGGTGGTTGATACGGTCGGCGGTGACATTCTGGCCACGGCAGTTAAAGGTACCTGTTACGGCGGGGTGGTTACCTGTTGCGGCAATGCGGCCTCCGGGGATTTACCCTTGAATGTCTATCCCTTTATTTTACGCGGGGTGACGCTGGCAGGTATTGATTCAGCCAAGTGTCCCATGGAAAAGCGCAGGATGTTATGGAAAAAGCTTGCCTCCAACTGGCGCTTTCCTGGTTTGAACGAGGTTGCCAGAACAGTAATGCTTGACCGGCTTGAAGATGAAATTATCAAAATGCTGGCGGGAAAGTCGAAGGGTAGAGTAGTGGTCGATCTGGGGGAGGGGGTATGAGCGTAGAATTGGCGCGGGAGGTTCTGCAGGTTGAAGCTGATGGGATTCTTGCGGTTCGTCATAATCTTGACGAGGCATTTTCCCGGGCCGTTGATCTGATCATGGCCTGTCCCAGCCGCTTGATTGTCACTGGTATCGGCAAGTCCGGGCTGGTGGGCCAGAAAATAACGGCAACGCTTAATTCAACAGGAACGTCCTCGTTTTTTCTGCACCCGGTGGAGGCAATGCATGGAGATCTGGGAATGGTTTCGCCCACCGATGTCGTGCTTGCCATTTCTTATTCCGGCGAAACTGCTGAATTAAATGGACTGCTTGCAAGTATCGGAGAGCGTAATGTCCCTATTATCGCGATGACCGGAGGCGCCGCATCAACTCTATCCTCCTGCGCCGATGTAACATTGAATGTTGCCGTGCCTAAAGAGGCCTGCCCGCTGGGACTAGCGCCTACAACATCTACTACAGCCACTCTCGCCCTTGGCGATGCATTGGCTGTTGCTCTGTTGCAGCGGAAACAGTTCCGAGCTGAGGATTTTCGACGTAATCATCCGGGAGGAAGCCTTGGTGAGCGATTAAAGGTGTCAGTCAACGAGGTAATGCTTACCGGAGCGGAGATTCCCCGTGTTATGGAAGAAAATTCTCTGCAACAGGCAATTGAAACCCTGCATGAAAAAAATCTGGGCGCTGTCATGGTGACGAACCGGGAAGGACTGCTTGTTGGTATACTCACAGATGGAGATGTTCGACGGATAGTTATCAGTGGCTATCTGCCGGATGTACGCCTGATGGATGTCATGACCAGAGATCCTGTTTCCATACCCGATAATCTGCTGGCTGCAGATGCCTTGAGTCTCATGCAGCGGCATGAAATTACCATCCTTGCCGTGGTGGATAGTGAAAAAAGATTGCAGGGTATCCTCCATCTTCATAATTTACTTGGTAAAGGAGAATTTCGTTTTTTAATTTGAAGAGTTATGGATTTCAGGGAATTGGCCGGCAGGGGATTTCCTTTCTTAGGAGCGTGATAATGTGTCAGTTACGGGCAGTTATTGAAAAAGACGGAAAGCAGGAGACAGTGATGGAGTCCGTCACTTCCCTGGAGGTTGTTGATGACGGAGTGGTGTTATCGACATTTTTTGAAGACCCGAAAAAGATTGCCGGGGTAGCAGTGCGGAGCATAGATTTTCTCGGCGGAGCCGTGGTGTTGAAATATCCGGGCCAGGAATGAACAGGGAGCAATGAATATGGATGTGATAGAAAAACTCAGGGTCATGCTGCCCCACTGGATTGAGCATAATCGTGGCCATGGGAAGGAGTTTTCCCAATGGGCGGAGCAGTTAGCCGCAACAGATTCTGAACTCGCTGATCAGCTGTTCCGGGCGGTACACAGCCTGGAAGAAGCACAGCAGGCCCTTGAGCAGGCCTTGGTGTTGACGGGTGGACCTGAAGATGATAGTGCAGGGCATGAGCATCATCATCACCACCATCATTGACCGGTATACAGAGCCCATCGCCCTGAAGCCGGATCATACATGTATTGCAGTTCCAGGCGCGATGAGCTTCCCTGGCTGCGTTCGGTGCAGGTCATGGTAAAAACCATCTTTCTCCCGATTTTTTTCTTCAAAGTGACCTTGGGATGTTCGAGTTTGGAACCGGTGAACGATGGATAATGTTTTCTAAAAATAGCTTTAAAGTTCTTTTTCAGATATTTTATTTTGTTTTTTATATTCAGTTGACTATGCGTTTCAGAAATTTGTTTGTTGATGTCCCCTTTGAGCTGACGAAGGTTTTTATTTTCCCGAAACGGACTGGTTTCAATAAGCTTTAAAATACCTGTATATTGTTCGAGAACCGCATTCAAATCCCCTTTTTTCTTCGATGCAACCGCCTGCTCCTGGGCCTGGGCGATCTGCAGCATGAGCAATGTTTTCTCAATTTTTCCATAGGCTTCCATAATACCTGGTTCGAAGTTTTCTCTTTCCGCATCCAGGAGGTGAAGTGTTTTCTGATAGCTGTTGATACTGGCCGTGAGATCATGGCGCTCATAGGCTTCCCGGGCCAGGGTCAGTAACTGGTACAGACGTGAATTGAGCAGGAGCTGATTCAGTTCATTTCTCTCCTTTTCGGTAACAGCAGTTGGATTCTCGTCGATTATTGTGCGGGCATGTTCCAGCATGGCGATCGTTTGCTGCCATTGCGCCCCGGTGAATGCTTGTTTTGACCGGTCAAGTTCATGGCGGAAGGTTGCGGCTGCCAGTCGTTTTGATATTTCTTCGGCATCTTTGGTGTCGGCAATAGAGCGGGACAGTTGCAGTGCGCGTTGATAGGTCTGCACGGCGTTCTCCCATTCCTTTTCCCGCTCCGCTTTTTTTGCAGAGGCCAGGGCTTCTTCAAGACGCAGGTTGTTGACCGTCTGGGCAAGTTCCAGAGCCTTGACAGTCAGATCGTGTTTTCTGGCATAGATCAGTCCCTGCTGATAGGCGGACAGTGCGGCTCTGATTTTGCCATGCTTGAGCAGGTTTTCCGCTTTGTCCGTCAGTTTGGCAAGCTGTTTTAGTCGTTCAGCCTTGGCAAAGGAGACAAAACCATCTCCGTACCTGATATTTCCCAAAAGCCCCTGTTGAAAATCATCGGAATTTAACAGGGACATAATTTGGGCGGCCAGGGAATTGCCGGCGGATTTTAACAGGAGAAGGTTGTCCATATCCCTGATAATGGACTCTGCCTCGGCCTGGGCGTCATCAAATTGTCTGTTATCAATCAGGGCATGAACATTCTGAAAGTCGCTTTGCCCCTTTGTCAGAATTTTTTTATCCTGCATATAGAGCAGGCCTCCGGCAACAAGCAGAATACCGAGAACTGCTGTTACAATGATTACCTTTATGGACAAGGGCGAATCTGCGGAGATTCGTGCTTTTTTTCGCTTGGTTTTGATCGGCGGAGGCGTTGCCTGGCCCGCAGTCGTTTTTTCCACAGGGCTCTCATCAGCGCCTTCTATGGAAAAATTCTCGGCAAGGGACTGGGACTGGAGGATGCGGTTACGGAGATGATCAATACCGGGATAATCGGCAACCAGAGCATCAAGTTCTTCAAGCGCCGCTGCCGCCTCGTCAAGTTTTCCCTGGTCTTCAAGCTGTTCGGCCTGTTTGAAGAGTTGATCGCTCTTTTTCAGGGCAGTGGCAATGTGCTCCTCAATCTGATCTCTTCCCGGAATGTTGGCAGCCTGGGGTATGTCGGCAAGTATTTTGGCAGCAGAAAAGATATTCTTTTGATTGACCTGCAGGTGGAACAGATCAATCTTGCTCTCGTGCTCTTCGGTTTTTTCTCCAAAAAGATCTTCATCGTCAAGACCGAGTGAGCTGAAGGCATCCTCATCAAGGGTATCAAACCGCTCACTGGTATCATCGATGTCCGCTATTTGCAGGACATCAAGCGGAAGTTCATTTCGGTGTTGTTCGTACCAGTCGGCAGCTTCCTGGTTGAAGGGATCCTCACTGTTGAAGTTATTTCCGCATATCATTTCGCCGATGGAGAGTACCAGGTCGGAAAGATGAGGGTTCTTCTGCCAGAGGTCGGCAATACGAATGGCAGCCGGATCAATATCCGGATGAAAAATATGGGTTAATGGTTTGACCGTGGGGGCAAAATGAGGGTAACCAAAGGGGAGTGAAATGCGTATTCTGTGTAGATTGGCCGTAGTGATCGTGCCGTCGGGGTTGCGGGCAAACCCTTTAAGATGATATTCTATTTCATAGGTGTCGGGTGGATTTCCCTCCACCTGAGACAGGATAATACTCGGGTAGAGTTCAAGGGTGGCTTGCAGCTGTTCATAATCGCTGGTGTGTTGATCGGGTTCTGTGACCATGGTGTAACCTGTGGTAGTGGAGCCGGATTATGGTTTTTGAAGCATGATGAATTCGTAAAATCATGAAGAGATTGCGTCCGTAACAGTAACCCATGGCTATAAAGCGGCATGTGGTCGCCAGGGCCGGCCATTTAATCAGGGTGTATCTTTAACGGCATGATCAGCTACTTGTTAAAATAATCCGGTAGCAGAAACAAGCTTTCTAAGAAAAATTATATCCTATTCATGCGATATGTCAAAAAAAATCGACAAAAGATAAAATAAGTCGACCGTGTCTTTTATAACCTGGTAAAATACAATTGAGTCTCAATGTTTTCCCGTGTACTATATATGGAATAAGGGTAAAGTTTTACCTTTCCCGGAATTATACCGCTTTTGGTAGTTGTCTTTTCACAGAATGACACAATTTTCAGCAGTTTTTGATATTATTGATCAGCGTGGTTGTCCCTTTTATAACGTTGACGACCGAATGATATTGACCGATAAGGCCATTACCCTGCCGGTTGGGCGCCCGTCCTGTTTGATTCTTGTTCGGGCCGTTACCGAGTTGCTCTTCCAGCTTCTCCCTGCGGCTACGATGGATTTTGTCGAATTTCAGGATACCGTGTTTACCTGTGGTGGATGTACCGGTCTGGTTAAATTCAAGCTTGGCAGTCAAATAGAAGACGACGGTGGAAATGATGGTGAGCCGGTTGTGACCGGACGGATTGATGCCATCCTTCCAGCCGAACTGCTTCAGGTTTTTCATATGCACCAGAAGACCGGCAAGCTACTCCTGGACATGGAAAGCGGGACGGCCCGGGTTACCTTTCGCGAGGGCGCTGTTATAGCCGCTCGTTTTGAGGAACTGGACAACCAGGAGGCTATTTATGCCATGCTTTCGGAACGGAAAGGATATTTTCGCTTTGTTCCGGGCTTGCCTGACTCGATGATGAAATCACGGGAAATCGGTGATTTCATGATGATCCTCATGGAAGGACTCAGACGTATTGACGAAGAGGAATGATTCCGACTGCAGTTTTTTCGGTTTTTATAACCGGGCGGCGGACACAGCTCTTTTCCGGCTTTTCTGCGGATTTCTTTCACATTTACTTTTCAACCTTATATAATGGAGTAACGATTTCTTCAGTGATAAGGTGAACCCCATTGCCCGTTAAGCTTTTTACCCGTATACGTCGCCATGCGGCGATTTCAACCGGAAATTTTGAAGCGCTATTTAGAAAAATAGAAATTACTCCCCTGCCGGCGGCCATCACAAAGTTGCTGGAAGAGATCAATAAACCCGAGCCTGATCTGGATCAGGTTGGCCGGTTTATTGGGGCGCTGCCTGAAATATCGACGCAGGTATTGAAGACGGTTAACTCCTCTCTTTTTAATCTTCGCTCGCCGGTGCTGTCAATCAAGCATGCTGTCAGTCTGCTTGGTCTTGATCATATTCGCTCTATTACCCTGTCTTTTGCAGCGCTCAATGCCATTCCCCGACCAGGCGATGCCCTGTTTGACCATCAGGCTTTCTGGACGGATTCACTCCTTCGGGCCCTTGTCGCCAGGAGTTTTGCCGGGAGATATTGTCCCGGGCAGTGTGATGATGCCTTTACAGCCATGCTGATTGCAGACGTTGCCCTGCCGGTGCTGTTGAATAACTGGCGGGAATATTATCATCCCGTGGTAGAGGAATGGGTTTCTTCGGGAGAACGTCTTTCAGAGATTGAACGCCTCCATTTTGGCTGGAATCATGCCCAGGCCGGGGCATGGATCCTGCAGCGGTGGAAGTTTCCCGAACAACTGATCTGTTTTGTCGGCATACATAACCGCGACCCTGAGTTTGCGGTCGAACTGGATCTGGAAAATACGATTGCCTTGCCGCTGATGACTGCTGCACTGCTTCCGAGCAGTCTGCCCCGAATTGATACAAGGGCATCACTCTTTGTTGATGCGGCCCTGGATCGATTTTCCCTTACACTGGGCGAGCTGGTTGTCCTTATGGAGGAAGTTGAGAAGGGTTTTCTTGATATTTATGAATTGATGGGATTATGCCATGTGGGTGAACAACCTGCGTTAGAGGCGGTGAAAACTGTTATGACTGATATGGCATCATGAACGATTGGAAAAAGGGGAAATCTGCAGGATCGGGCATTAACGGCCCCCAGGGGACCGGGCTTTTCAGGCTGATTCGATTTTTTTCCAGGTTGCAATTGCGTTATTTACTGCCGCGATTACACCATCCTGAACGGGTCGTTCGGTTTTTTGTTTTTGTTGAGGGGTCGCTTGCCCTTGCCGTACTATCGGCGGCGGCCTATTATACACAGTTTCCTCTGCTTTTTCCTCCTTTGGGACCCTCGGCCTTTATTCTTTTCCGTATGCCGATGTCTGCATCTGCTGCACCAAGAACTATCTTTCTGTCACATCTATCAGGCCTGGCTGCAGGATTTATCTCTCTGTACCTGGGCATGTTCTTTTTCTCTCCTCATGGGGAGGTAAATCCCGGTGTTGTCAGCGCCGCAAGTATTGCTGTCCTGTCATTGGCCATGGGCCTGTCCAGCCTGGTGATGATCTGGCTTGAGTGCAACCACCCCCCGGCAACCGCGACGGCGCTCATTGTCGCCATGGGCTATATTACTTCTCCTGCACAGGTTTTGGGCTTTATCGTTGCCGTTATTCTCCTGATTACTCTGGCATTTCTCTTTAATCGTGTTCTAGGGGGACTCCCCTATTCATACTGGCGCCATGATCCTGAAGTTTCTTCCCACTATGGGACTTTGGCGGGCATAACCAACCAGCGACAGGGATATTGGCAGCAGCTGAGCGCTAAAATGTTTCATCCTTGATTGTGACCTAAACCCTGCAGTTATCCGGCATTCGAACGCCGATACAGACACATCTGCTGTGTCAGCAACCCCGCTTACCTGCTTCTTTGCATATGCGCCAGTCTCGACATTCCCGGTGCATGAACAGTGAGGCGGCGAAGACCGCATGACGACTGCAGGATTTAGGAGTGAAATTGTGTGCAGGGGAGAATGGTCAACCGTTTTTTTGAATCATTTCCATCTCTGTTTTGTTCAATGCCGGGAATGGCGGCAACCGAAGAATATCCATGAAGGATTGGACATGATAATCGGCGGCCAGATCGGGATTTTTAAAGGCGATGAGTTCCACACCGACTGCCGCGCAGTGTTCCCTGTCCACATCCGAATCTCCAATGTAAATGGCTGCTGTCGGCGGCAGCTTGAAGTGTTCCAGGATCATATGCAGTCCGTCGGGTGCAGGCTTGGGGCGGGGTGCATTTACGGAGGTGATGACCAGCTCAAACCAGGGCCGCAGGCCGAAGATATCGAGGATCATGTCCATGGTATTGGTGCGGTTGGTGGAGATGGCTGTATGGTAGTGCGGCTTGATCAGGCGCAGGAAATCGATCAGATCCGGTTCAATGATCATATGGTCAAGGAAGGGACTGTAGTCAAGATGAGCCCGATAGCGCTCAATCGTATCGGGATCAATTTTTGGATGTCTGCGAAAAATATGGGCAATGGAATCATTTACATTGTGGCTGTGGACATAATTGACCTCCTCTTCGTCCATGGGCGGGCAGTCAAAGACGGCGAGCAGGTGGTTGTAATAGGCGCGATTGGCCTCCCGGGAACTGAACATTACTCCGTCACAGTCAAAAATCACCAGTTGTTTCATATCAGGTTTTCCTGTAGGTAGAGCAAGGGTAGCCAGTGATCCTTGCCTCAATCCAAGCCATATATTTCACTGTTGAGCCGGTCAAAAAAAACCTCCATGAACTGGTGCCTTTTTCGGGCAATTGCAGCTCCACCGGGAGTCAATAATCTTCCTCGAACCCTTTTCATTTTGACCTGAAATTCACGATAGGCAGTATCCTGTTGAGAATAAGCATCTATTTGATGCGGGTCCAGTTCCGGGTTGTGGAGACAGGCGCCGATCTGGCCGGCAAAGAGAAAGGCCCGACCGATGCCGATTGCGCCGATTGAATCAAGTTTGTCCGCGTCAAAGAGGATCTTTGCCTCCAGGCTTTGCGGTCTGCAGGCGCCTCTGTACCTGTGTGCCCGGATACAATGACATATCCTGGTTATTGTTTCCACGGGATAGCCTAGTTTTTCCAGAATTGGTCCGGCAAGTTCGGCGCCATACTCAGCATGGCAGATCTTTCCCTTACCGGCTCGTTCCTTTGCCCTGCCGATGTCATGCAGCAGGCTGGCTGCGGCGAGCACCTCAAGATCGGCATCCATTGTCCGGCCCAGTCGGATGGCCATTTTGTATACCCGCTCACTGTGATCCGGTCCATGGGCTCCCCCCTCTTCTGCACAGTAGCCCTGACTTATTTTTTTCAGCGTATTCAAACGCATGGTATCTGACTACGCGAGCTTTTGCTGGTTTGTGGTCTGAATTGCGGGAGACTAAGGTTTCGGTAATGGTGGGGGACGGAGATATCGGTCGGTGTCTGTGCGCGGGGTGGAATCATTCGCCAAAATATTCCTGTAGAAGCCATTGAATGCCCAGCTGAAGAAGTTGTTCATCATCACCGGCCAAGGCCTGCAGTTCATGGGCGGTCAGCGGCCGGTTCATGCTGATGCGGCCATCTGCCATCTCCTGGCGGAACATGTCAAGATTATACAGGGCAAGGATAAACTGATCCAGTTGTGCCCTCTCAGGATGAAACCCCTGTTTGATTTGTCGATGCTGGAGCAGAGGAAGCAGGGCATCATTGGCCTTGTTGTACTTCTCGAGTTCCTGATCGGTAAAGTACTCCGGCGGGGTATGTTCATCAGTTTCAGCAAATCCACGGCAATGGGGCTCTTTGACCAGGACAAACTGTTCTTCAAGGCTGCCGTCCTGCAAGCGTCGCATACCCCGGCCGACGGGATAGCTGCGACAGGCCGACGGCCTGTCCTGATAAACAGAGCATCCTTTTTTTTCAACAAAAATGCAGGATTCAAATCCGTCGTCAACCATAGTCAGATAACAGGTGGGGAAGAGCTGCCCTTCTTCCCAGGTAATGATAACAAATTTTTCAAGAAAAGTGCCGGAGTGCATCTGCAGTCGGTTTTTCAGGCGCAGGACATCATACGGCGTCAGAGCCAGGTCGAGCTGCCTGCAGCATTCGGTAAAACAGGACACCCCGGGATGACAGGAAAAGCAGAATTTTTCCTCCGGTCCGACCGGATGGAAGGATTCCGGCAGCTGTTCGCTCATAATGTCAATGTCCCCCTTTTTTTAACGTCAGCAGCGGGCTGGCAATAAAGACTGAAGAATAGGTACCGATGATGATACCGATCAACAGGGCAAAGGAAAAGGTGTGGATGGCCGAACCTCCGAAGAAGAACAGGGCAACCAGGACCAGGGCCGTTGTCAGCGAGGTGACAATGGATCGTCCAAGCACCTGATTAATACTGGTATTGATAATGGTGAACAGGTTGGTATCCGGATTTTTCTGTCTGTTTTCCCGAATTCGATCAAAAACAACAACCGAGTCATTGAGAGAATACCCGGCCAGGGTCAACAGGGCAGTTACCAGCAGCAGGGTAATTTCCATATTCAACAGCCAGCAGATACCAAGAACCGCCAGGACATCATGGAAAGTTGCCGCCGCCGCCGCCAGACCAAAGCTGATATCAAAGCGGATAGCCAGGTAGGCCAGAACCCCAAACAGGGAAATGGCGATGGCCTGGATAGCCTTGTTCCTGAGGACGGCTGAGACTGAGGAGCCGATTTCAGACTGACTTTCAAGAATGAACCCCTTGTCTGCTTCATTCTTTGTGAGCACAGCTGTAATGGCATCGGAGAGATGTCCGACGGTTTCTTCGGATTTTTTAATTTTTACGATAAGTCGGTTCTCACCGGTTACCTGCTGCAGGTCAATACTTGGATAGCCGTTCTTTTTAAAGGCGGCCCGGACCTCGTCGAGCCCAAAAGGCTTCTCGGCTTTGTACTGGAGAAGAGCCCCACCCGAAAAATCAACACCAAGATTGGCATCACCGCGCAGGATTTCTGCAAATGAGAACAGACCCATCAGGACAAGAATTGCCGAAACACCAAAAGCTATATTACGAACTTTCATGAAATCAAAGTTGGGTTTTTTGATAAAGCGCATGAACTTGATTTCTTTAAGCATCCTTGTCCCGTAGAGGATGTCGTAGACCAGACGGCTGCAGAAGAGGACTGCAAACAGGTTGAAAATAATACCCAGTGACAGGGTAATGGCAAAACCCTTGATAGGCCCGGTACCGAAGAGAAACAGGGCCATGGCCGTGATCAGGGTCGTTACCTGGGAGTCGACAATGGACCAGAATGCCTTGTTATACCCGGCGTCAACACCGGATTTAACTGATTTGCCAAGCTCAAATTCTTCCCGCATCCGTTCAAAGATAAGGACGTTGGCATCAACGGCCATACCGATGGAAAGAATGATACCGGCGATACCGGGCAGTGTCAGGGTGGCGCCCAGCATGGCCAGACCGGCAAAGAGGAAAAAGATATTGAGCGCCAGAGAGAGGTCGGCAATGATACCGGAAAGCCGGTAATAGATCACCATGAAAACAAGAACCATCAATGCGCCGAAAAGTCCCGAGGTGAGTCCTTTATTGATGGAATCTTGACCAAGGCTGGCCCCGACCGTCAGATTCTGGATGATTTCAACCGGCGCCGGCAGGGCGCCGACCCGGAGAACAATGGCCAGGTCCGTGGCTTCGGCATGGGTAAAACTGCCGGAAATCTGGGCTTTACCGCCAAGGATCTTTTCCCGGATCACAGGCGCGGATCGGACAACATCATCAAGGACAATGGCCAGCCGTTTATCAACATTTTTAGCCGTGATATCACCGAAAATTTTTCCGCCTCGGCCGGTAAGGTCCAGGCTGACATAGGGCTCATTAAAACTGCCGCCGATGCGGACCTGGGCATTTTTTACCATTTCCCCGGTCATCAGCACCTGGCTTTTCAGCAGAATAGGCACTCGTCGTTCTTTTTTGGTTTTATTGTCAACAATGCGCTGAAAATATACCTCAGTTCCCTTGGGCAGGCGTGCCTGCAGGGCCAGATTGAGTTTCTTGCGGCTTTCCCCCTGCTTCCACTGGCCTGCTTTTATCGCATCATTTATCAGTTTCTGCAGTTCTATCCCTGTATCATCGGCAACCAGTTTGAACTCAAGCTGCGCTGTTTGACCGATCAATCCCATTGCCCGGTCCGGGTCTTTAACGCCCGGGAGCTGAACGACAATTTCATTCTCACCCTGGCGAAGAATAACCGGTTCGGCAACACCAAACTGATCAATGCGGTTTCTTATTATTTCAAGGGATTGGTTGACGGCATTCTTTTTTATAAAATCAATCTCATCCTTGGTCAGTTTCAGGGTAATCTTAGGAAAACTGCCGGCTTCGGCATCAACCTTGATGTCGAGATTGGGAAAGTCATCTTTAATAATCTGGTTGACAGTATCCACTGCCCCTGTGTTTGGCAGAGTAAAAGTAATCTGGTGCGTATTCGGTGATTCCATACGGACGGCATGGATATTTTTTTCTGCCAGCCCGTCCTTGAGATCAGATGCGGCAAGGTCAAGGGAATTTTCTATCGCTTTATCAAGGTCTACCCGCAGGACCAGATGCATACCGCCCTGGAGATCAAGGCCGAGCTTCAAGCCGCCGGGAGCCAGGTATTTTTTCCACCAGCCGGGAGCTCCGGGATAGAAAGAAGGCACCAGTACCATGAAGGCAAACAGGATAAGGGTGAGCAGCAAACCAAGTTTTACTTTAAGAGATGTATTCATGAACAACTATCCATTTCGTGGGGGTTCCGTCCGAAAATAATTTTTTA
>CAZURY010000009.1:0-17053 GCA_964623145.1 uncultured Desulfobulbus sp.
GCCTGCTGAATCTGTCGAAGATAGATAAAAGCCGCCATTTTCTGCCGCGCAGGAGCCTTGGCATCCAGCCCGATAAACATCGGATTTTTCGCCAGCAACTCGGCCACATATCTAAGCATCTGCACTTCTCGCTGCAATACGTGAGTATCAGTTTGAACCTTCTCTTTTATAAGGCCTGTCTCATACCGGCGAAAATTCATATAGGCTGTCAGAGCAACAATAAAACCGACACTCATCAGGAGTAAGAGGATGAGCAGTCCCCTCCTGCTTGATCTGAACAGTGAATATCGTGTCATACCCTGCGCCTTTTCCATCGACAAAAATAATTAACTGGTGGGAACCTTGAAAAATTTGGATTTTCGTCCAAAGCCAGATAAGCGTAGACTTCGAGGTATGCGAAAAATTTTACCACAGGCCGGATATTCCCAGGATAAAATTTTGAGCATAACGAGGTAAGCAAGTCCGCGAGAATCCGGGAGATTGGGCGAGGTAAGCGAGGGACGAGTCTCCGAAATACAATTTTTCAAGGTTCCCTTGTGCCTCTTGCTCCGTTGGCTTTTTTGAGGGAAATTTTAGCCCACCTCTTTAAGTATACTTATCGGCAGACAAAAGACAAAAAAATAATGGCGGAACCAAACAATTGAATGGAAACAGGCAAGCTGTATTTCTTTTCCTGATCAGGATAATGAAATAGAAGTTATGCGCTGCGCAGGGGCAGTAACACGCGAAACCAGGCCAAGCATTTGTAACAGCCCTTCAAGGATAGTCATGGGGTGGGGCGGGCAGCCGGGAACATAGAGATCCACCGGCAGAAGCTGGTCAAGGCCTGCCGATGCTTCCGGATGATCACAAAACAGGCCGCCGCTGACAGCGCAGGCTCCGGTGGCAATAACGATCTTAGGCTCCGGGATGGCCGTATAAGTCTCCAGCAGCGCCTCCTTCATATTGCTGGTCACCGGGCCGGTAACAAGAATTCCATCGGCATGACGGGGTGAGGCCACAAACTGAATACCGAACCGCCCCAGATCATAAACAATAGTTCCCAGGACATTAGTGTCAGCTTCGCAGGCATTGCATCCTCCGGCGCTTACCTGCCGCAGCTTGAGTGAGCGACGAAATAATTGTCGACGCAGCTGATCCAGGTGAATATTAATTGGCGGTTGCACCGCCCTGATCATCAAGTCGTTACGATCAGCGGCAGCCAAACGAAAATCCCGACTGAAGGTAATGGCATCCTGCGGGCAATGTTGCTCACAGGAGCCGCAAAAAAGGCAACGGCCCATATCAAGGCTCAACAGCCCTGACGGTTCTCTTTGCAGGGCAACGGTGGGGCAGCAATCCCGGCAAATAGTGCATTCAATCCCCTGGCATTGCTTCTGGTCAATTATCGGTCGGCCACAATAACGGGCAGGCATCTCGGGTGCAGGCTCCTCCGGATAGCCAATGGTATGATTTCCCTGATGATAACGGGCCAGCAGACTATGAATCACTCCAAACCTCCCGACAATAAACTGGGACGCTACCTGTTTGTAACGCTCTGAATTTACAAATCATGACCGCAATAGGACAAATTAAAGCTTTTGTTGCAGATGGGAAAATCCATAATTCCCTCACCCCGAACCGCAAGCGCCAGACCAGGCCAGTTATGGACGGATGGGTCTACCACCTTATATGTTGTTATGTCTCCTGCCGTCCCGGTTAACACAACATGACAAATAGCGCCGCGCCAGCCCTCAACCAGAGAAACCACGAGATGTTCAGCCGGTAACTGCCGCACCTCCTGCTGGATGGTTCCCTGCGGCAAGGATCGCAGCCGAGCCAGAATAAAAGCGACGGAGCGCTTGATTTCCAACCAGCGTACAAAGGCCCGTCCCTGGACATCCCCGGTAAACCAGACTGAAGTTGGTAGGCGATAATAGAGATAGGCGCCTGTGGGAAAATCCATACGCGTGTCTATTTCCAGTCCGCAAGCCCTGGCGGCCGGCCCGACCAGGCCAAGTTCTTCCGCCTGGTTCCTGCTCAAGCTGCCGGTTTCTTCAAACCGGGCCAGGACAGATGGACTGTTCCACAACAGGTTTGCCGCCTCGGTTACATCGGAAAAATGTTGCCGGATCCGACCAGCCATTGTTGCAGCCAGTTCCTGGTCCACGTCACAGGCCGCTCCCCCGGGCACAACAACTCCCCTGCCGTAGCGATTACCGCAAAGCATAGCTGTGATGTTTAAAAACGCGCCCCGAAGCCGTCCGCAAAAAGAGGCCGTAGGTGCATACCCCACATCCATGGCCATTGCACCCAGATCACCAACATGGTTGGCGACCCGTTCCAACTCAAGGGCAATGGCACGGATATCCATTGCCCGCCGTGACACCAGACAACCGGTCAGTCCCTCCAACGCCTGACAACAGGCAAGAGTATGGCCAATACTGGTGTCTCCGGCAAGGGTTTCCATGAGAAGAATCAATCGTCGATCAGGCAGACGATTGCGCAAAGCCGTCTCTATGCCGCGATGTTGATAGCCAAGAGATATTTCCAGGTGAAAGATGGTTTCTCCATGGCAGAGAAAACGAAAATGGCCGGGCTCAATGATGCCGGCATGCACCGGTCCCACTGCCACCTCATGCATTTCCTCACCACTGGCCTTTAAAAAGTCATGGCTGCCGATATACCTGTTCTTTTCATCTTCTTCAAGATCATCATGGGGCAGATATCGGAGTGGCACCGATCGGGGATGCCCTGATAGTTGCAGGCCGGTCTCCTCGGCCAGTTCCCTTTCAAAGGGTGCTATCTGGGGAAAACGACCCGTCATGGATGGCCATTCCTCTGGTTTTCCGGTGCGCAGGAGATACAAACGACCTGGTTGGTCATGACGCAGAACCGCTACTATTTCTCTGGCCTGCCGTCCATTGCCCACGGCAGGAAGGGCGGCCATATACATACCTGAGGACAGAGCGTCTGCGATAATCTCCTGAAAAACATCAAAAGACAACCTGGGAATATCCTGCAAGGCAACCGGCTCTGTATTACGGACAACCACGGCCACGTCAATCATGAAAGTCCTCCTATCAAGGCGGCGGCCCGGCTAAGAAAGCCCTGGATGGGTAGTGGCAGATACAAGCCGAAAAAAAGCAGCAGGCCAAGCAGGGAGATGACCACGATTACAGCTGATGTCGAGCAGGATTTTTCAGGCAGTGTTTTCCCTTCCCCCCAGATCATGGGCATCAGATGCCTTAGCACAGCCACAAAGATCACACTGATGCCCAGTAAAAAGATCACAAGGACCACTCCAGCCTGCCGATCAATGGCAGCCCTGACAAGTACATATTCACTGATAAAAATGGAAAATGGTGCTACCCCGACAAGTGCCAGAAGACCTACGGCAAGGGCTATACCCCAGAGCGGCGCACTGTGGATCGCACCTCGTATCCTCCGTATTTCATGGCTGCCATACAGCTGTCCAAGGCGACCGGCGGCAAAAAAACTCAACGATTTCCCCATGGAATGATTCAAAGTATGGAGCAGAGAGGCAAAACAACCCGCCGGACCCAGGCCCAGGCCCAAAGTAATTATTCCAAGATGTTCAACACTGGAATAGGCAAGTAATCGCTTGATATCTCGTTGATAGAGAATAAAAGCAGCTGAAACGACAATGGAAATCAACCCAAAAAGGATGTAGAGACGACTGGTAAATTGATCCGATCCCAGGGCATGATTGACAATAGCGCCATGCC
This sequence comes from uncultured Desulfobulbus sp., assembly GCA_964623145.1. Classification (GTDB taxonomy): domain Bacteria; phylum Desulfobacterota; class Desulfobulbia; order Desulfobulbales; family Desulfobulbaceae; genus DRLX01. Next base: position 3,729 of record CAZURY010000009.1, read on the forward strand.
GCATAATACAATACAGAGCAGCATTAAGCATAAACCCGGAAAACATGGCCGAAACCGGCCCCGGTGCTTGACTGTGGGCATCAGGCAGCCAGGTATGCATCGGGGCAAGGCCGGCCTTGGTGCCAAAACCTAACAGAGAAAAAAGAAAAGCCGCTTTAAGCAGCAGAAGATTATACCCCCCGGCAGTGCTGAGCTGCGTCCAGAACAGTTGTTGACTGCCCTCCCCTGTTGTCGGCAGTGAAGCAGCCACCAGCAGGATACCGATAAAGGCAAAGGCGATACCCACGGAACAGATAATAAGATATTTCCACATGGCTTCAATCGCCACTGGTTTCGGATAAACGGAAATCAGAAAGGCGGTTACCAGAGTGGTGGCCTCCATACCAACCCACATCAAGCCTATATTATTGGCCAGTAGAGTCAGGGTCATGGTCCACAAGGATCCAAGCCAGAGTTGATTGTAGCGCCTGGCAGCAGTCACAGCCAGACGGCCGGTTACAAGATCATCGCGGAAATAGCCCAGGGCAAACACGGAACCGGTTGTAAAGACCAGCAACATCACCAGCAGATGCCAGGCTGAAAGTGCATCAAGATAGAACCAGCCTCCGGCTGTCTGCATCGGCAGGCAACCGGGTAGGCCGCCGGCGCCAATCAGCAGGCAGACAACATCCAGCAGCACCACTCCCAAACTCAGCAAAAACAATATCCTGCCCCGATGCACAAAAAAGGTCAAACTTATTCCCACCGGAGGAATACAAAAGAGAAGAATCAACAAACTACTCATCCCTTCAGCTCCGTTAAACGGTCGACATCGGTATGATCAAATTCGCGGTTAATCTGGTACATGGCGATGCCCATCCCAAAAACGGCGACCCAGACATCAAGTAACACGCCGAACTCGACAACCATGGGTATATGATCGGCCACTACCGTACCCAAACCATAAATGCCGTTTTCCAATACCAGATATCCCAGCACCATGCTCAGGGCTTTACGGCGGGAGACCAGAAGCAGCAGACCGGTCACCATGGTAAAAATAGCCAGGGCAATAATCAAACTGTCCTTAGTGTCGCCAAGAGGAAGGTTCGATGCAAAAACCACCGAACCGATCAGGGCAAAAAAACCAATACTTAAAGAGACATTAAAACCAATAAAAGGCTCCACCTCTCTTTTGATCCTGGCCACCCGCAGGCTTCTGAGGAGTAACCAGGGGAAGACGCCACCCTTTAACACAACAGCGGAAAGGGAAAGGATGCCATGCTGTATGGTAAGCGGCTGCAGCCCGACAAGCGGAATCAACCCCAGGACCACACCCTGCAGGGCAACTGTGTGAATACAGAAGGCAAGCCGGCTGCTGCCCAACAGCGTCAGATTAGTGAGTACCAGCAAAAAAAGAAAAAAGGACATCAAAGTCAACACCTCCGGCACCTGCGCCACATGCCGCTTTTGCGTAAATGGTCCGGGATGTTGCCAAGACAATAAAACAAAAAATTCATTGAACAAACTCCAGAAACAGGGCCAGACCGGCGAAAACACCGGCCCCGATCAACAGTTGCGGCACCCTGATCAGCCGTAACCTGGCCATGGAAGATTCAATCAGAGCGACCAGCACCCCTACGGTGATCATCAGGAAGAAAAACAAGGGCAGCCAGAGGGGATTTGTGCCGGACGGGACAAGAATAGAGGCGCAAATGGCTGCCATAAGCCATATTTTAAGAGCAACGCCATATTCAATCATGGCCAGATCAGGACCGCTATGGTCGAGAATCATGACTTCATGAATCATGGTCAACTCAAGATGTGTGGTCGGATCATCAATGGGAATCCGGGCGTTTTCTGCAAGAAAAACCAAAAAAAGCGCTACCAGAATTAGAAGAAGTGAAGGCGCACCATACAGCCAATGTTCTGTGGATATGTTCTGCAGCATGTCGGTAAGAGACAAGGAGCCGGTCATTTTCGACAATCCGGCCATGGCCAGAAAAAATGCCGGTTCTGCCAGTGCCGAAAAAAAGGCCTCCCTGCTTGCCCCCATCCCCTCAAAACTGGATCCGGTATCCAGCGCGCCAAGCATGGTGACAAACCGACCCAGACCCATCAAATAGGCAAAAAGAATAAAATCACCCTGAAAATGGATCAAAGAGGGTAGAGGTCCCAAAGGCACCAGAAGCGTACAGAAGATCAAAACGGCCAGATTACAGACAGGCGCCAGCTGCACCAGGCCTGCCGATAGATCACTGTAGACCACTCCCTTTTGCAATAAACGGGCAAAATCAAAATAGGGTTGCAACAATGGCGCTCCCTGTCGACCGGCCAGAAAGCCCTTGCTCCGGTTAATCACGCTGAGCAATAGCGGTGAAAACAGCAGGGAGACGGCTATGGTGACAAACCTCATAGCCATCCTCCGGCAAGCGCAGCCAGCAATAGAAACAGGGTAGTAACAATATAGAGAATATAGAGCTGAACCCGACCATGTTGCATCCAGCGCAATACACCAAGAAGGTTGGAAATGCCGATAAAAAGGGGCGTAAAGAAAAAACGGGTCAAAGGATCCGGCGTGCTGGTATGCAGAGTGATTGGGGAAACCATGGGTTTTTCGGGAACCGCACCTTCAACCCGGCTGCGGAGAATGGCATCAAAAAACAGGGTAATGGGTCGGGCAAAGGAGGAGGCTGTATACTGCATGCGAGTATTGGGGTGGAGATAGCCGCAACCCCAGGTCGGCCCACGCCGCACGGTGCGATTTCTCAGCAGGAAATAGCGAACAAGGGCAAGCGCACATCCAAGGAAAAGCACTCCGGCAGCGACAAAAGAAATCATCCTTAGCCTACCGGCCATAGCAGTAAAAGGTGTCATTGTCATAGATGCCGGCAGGAGAACACCAAGCGGCGCCCGAACAAGTTGCAGAAAAAACGGCGCTGTCAGGCCGATGCCGATACAGAGCGTGGCAAGCAATAGCATTGGAAGATACATGAAGGCACCGGTCTCTCCGGCTTCTGCAGCGTATGCCGAGCGGGGGCTGCCAAGAAAAATGATTCCATAGGCCTTAACAAAGCAGGCTGCGGCAAGTCCCCCGATAAGAGCCAGACCGGCAAAGGTCAACAGCAGGGGCCAGGCCGTAACCGCCGCCATGGTTGTCTGCCCCTGGACTGCACCGGAATAAATGAGAAACTCGCTGATAAACCCATTGAGTGGCGGCAACCCGCAAATAGCTGCCGATCCAATGAGAAAACAAAAGGCTGTTTTCGGCATCCGTTTTTTCAGGCCCCCAAGTTTATCAATTTCAAGGGTTGAGCACTGATGCTGGATTGAACCGGCCCCAAGAAAAAGCATCCCTTTAAAAAGGGAATGATTCAAGACATGAAGCAGTCCGCCTGCAAGGCCGAAGATGGCGACGGCGGGTTGTCCCTGGCTGATGCCGATCATACCGACTCCCAGTCCCAGAAGAATAATACCTATATTCTCCACACTGTGATAGGCCAGCAGCCGCTTGAGATCATGCTGGGCCAGAGCAAAAAGAACGCCTAGAATGCCGGAGACCACTCCGACCAGAACCAATGCCAGGCTCCAGCTGAAAACCGGACCACCAAGCAGTTGTATCGAGCGCAGTATACCGTAAATGCCCATCTTGATCATCACGCCGGACATATAGGCGGAAACATGACTGGGGGCGGCAGGATGGGCTTCGGGCAGCCATACATGAACAGGAAAAATTCCGGCCTTGACACCAAAACCCAAAAAAGCCAGACCAAAGAGTAGATGACGAAACATCGGCGAGAGTAGATATGGGTGGAAAGAAGAGAAATCAAGGCTATGGCCGCTGGTGCCCAGCAGAAGGAAAAAAAGCAGCAACAAGATCCCGCCCAGATGCCCGGCCACCAGGTACACCCAGGCAGCATGACGAGCGCTTCTTTCCCTATCATGAAAAAGGACAAGAAAAAAGGGAGCCAGCGACATCACCTCCCATGCGAACATGAACAACAGGCCATTATGCGCCAACAGAACCAGGATCATTCCGGCGGTCAGAAGATTGAAAAAAAACCAGTGCACCCCATGACTCCATCGATGACCGATATTTTTACGCAGATATGAACCGCCGTAAAAGGCAAATAACGGCCCCAGAAAAACGACAGGGACAAGAAAAAATGCAGACAGGGGATCAAGAACGAGTTCGAAGCACCCTCCCGGCATTGACCAGGGAAAGGTCGCAGAAAGCACCTGACCGGAGGAAAGAATCACCGCTATAGGCTTACAGGCTGCCAGCAGAGCACCGATCAAACCGGCCTGTGCCCAGAGGGCGGAACGCCTTCTGCTGCGTCCGTCAAAAACGGCAGCAAGACCACCGGCAAGCGGCAGGAAGATAAGCCAGAACAATGGTGACATCCGTGCTCCTGAGAAATCAGCAAAAAAAAATTATCAATAGTGCTTTTCAAAGTACGTGAACAAACGCCTCTGGAGGCTTTATTTCAAGATCCTTGTAAAGAGACGCGAGTCCTGGAAATAAATCCGTCTGCCTCTTTTGTCAAGTCTAATCCTTTTGTCATCAGGATTGTTATTGAATAGTTGCCGATTTTCTCACTTTTCCCGTAAAGAAAAAACAAAACTTGAACAAGGAGAACATTTTTTCTTCTTTTTCTGTTGTTTGCCAAAGGCTTGACTCGAGCATTCCTGACGGAAAAAACCTATTACCAAAAGAGGCCTTTTCAGGGTTAAGGCTAACCTGGTCAATGGGACGAACATGGTATTTTCAGGAGAAAAATGAATGACCAATGTTTTGCAGCCGTCCGTTCTTACAGCCAATTGTCACGCAGAAATCACTTGCCAAACATATTGATAATTCAATATTTTTTATAAAACCATCCAGAATAATTTCTCTTGACTCGAATTGCGAACAGCGGTATTTGACCAATCTTATGTGTATTTGTTTATAAACCAATAGGGCTGGAGCAGATTGGTCTACCTGACGGTCTTTCATCAGCCGTTTTTTTGAACTACAGAGTATGCAGGTTATTTGCCCTGCCCGGCACAGGACGCCATAAATTAAAGTTTTTACGACGCCATCATAGATACTTAACAACTAAAGACGAGAGGGGGTGGTCCAAACACTAAATAAAGTAAACAGCATACATTTCAGGTTAATGACCTGTTGCGAAATGAAGTGATTTTTTATCGAAAATAAATCAGCATAGCTGCATCATATTTTCAGATCACAGTCACAACAGATAAGCGAAGACTTCGAAGTATGAAAATCGGCCGGAACTACTTCACGTTGTGACCGATTTTCTGAGAAAAACAGGAGAAGAAGAATGAAACGCATTTCTCTATTTCTTGGTGTCATCCTGGCAAGCATCATGCTTGTGAGTTCAGGGGCACTGGCAATGGAAGCCAAATTACCTTCATCGGTTAAAGCAGGAACGCCAATCACCATCGAAGGAACCATTGATAAAGGTCAGGATTTGTTTGTGGTCATCGGTAACGACAAGATGTTCACCCCTGCGCAGTCTCCCGGTTCCAAGGAGCGGGCAAAACTGACCAAAAAATTCGGCGACACCGCCATACCGGCCATTTATTACGTGGTTACCAATGTTCCTGACGAACTGGCCACGCCTGTCAATGCCGACAAGGGACAGACCAAAGGGATCTTTGCCTTTCCTCCCTTCAAATACAAGGTCAGAGTCAATAAGTTGAAGAAATGGTCGGAAATCAAGGAACCCATCCGCTCCATGCTCGCACCGATCACCACGGAAAAACAATGGCAGTTTCTCGTATTTACCCATGAGAAAAAATTCGGCATCAACACCATCTCCAAAGAAAAAGCCATTGGCGGCGGTAATGCCCGTATGATTCTGAGTGACCAGTCCACCCAGAAAGAGGCCTGGAACAAGGGAGTCTCCCTGCAACTGGATAAAAATACCGGTAAATTCACCGTCACCATGACGCCATATAAGAATATTGCCCCTGATACGACCATGGCCGTTTACGTCAACGGGCAAAAGGCCCAGACCTTTACCATTAAAAAATCCGGTTTCTTCTTCAAAACCGGCAACGTCTACATGAATCCCCTGGTTGTTTTCGGGGGCGCTTTTGTTATCGGCGTTCTGTTTGTTATCATGGGGGCCGCCGGTGGTCTTTTCACCGCAGCTTACCAGATCACGGTTATCGGCACCAAGGGTCCAGTCGGTATCAATGCCGGTAACACAATCAAACCCACCAACCTGTTTTTGACGCTTTGTTCACCGCTGACGGGTCTCTTCACCTACATGAAAGAGAAACGATTTGCGACCCCGGTAGCCATTCCCTTTGTCGTCGGCATCCTGACCGGCGCCTTTTTCATCGGACCGCCTCTGTCGGCAAAATATTTGAATCTCGCTGCCTTCAAATTCTATCTGGGCATCATCTGCCTGGTGATCGGCATAAAGCTTTTCATTGAATCACTGCCCTCATCCATTGAAAAGAAAAAGGCTATGAAGGCCATTGTCGATAAATTCAACGCCGCCATAAAAGAGGCAAAATCATCAGGTAAGGCATTGGAAATGGGTTCCATCGAGTTTGAAAAATTCAATTTCATCCAGTTTAACATGAAATTCTGGGGGGAAACCTTTGTCGCTAAACCGCTGATGATGCTGATCGGCGGCCTGGTCATGGGTATCATTGCCTCATCCTTCGGCGTCGGCGGTGGTTTCATGTTCATGCCGTTTATGACCACCATGGTCGGATATCCAATGTATCTCGCCGTGCCGATTGCCCTGTCCGGCGCATTCGCCACCTCGGTGGGCGGTATTGCCAAGTACATCCTGGGCGGCTACCAGCCGGACTGGATCATGGCCGCTTTGATTGCCGCCGGAGCCATGTGCGGCGGTGTCATCGGACCGAAAATTCAGAAAAAACTGCCGGAAATCTTCCTTAAAAGGATGCTGGCAGGGGCACTGATCATCATATGCCTGAAATACACCGGCCTACTCTGGTTCATGCGCTAATACCAGCACATTAGAAAAAACAAACGCAAACGGGGTGTAATGAAGACAATTCATTACACCCCGTTTTTATTACCCCTGTTCTGATTTCTTCTGCGAAGAACGTCAAGAACGCTTAACCGTTGTATTTCACAACGATTGTTGCTGATTACAACGGTTAAACAGTTTCTTCATAGGCGTAATACTCATAAGAACCAAAAAGTTTTGTATCCAATATATTGGTCTCAAAGGCATTAAAAACAACCCCGACAATGCGTTCAGGACCAATCAACTCCACAAGTTTATGCAAATGCTCCCTCCGGCTTCCGCCCCAGCGTACAACAAGGATAACGCCATCCACTTGCCGGGCAAGAACAGCCGTTTCAGAAGCCGCCTGCATCGGGGGACTGTCCAGAAGAATAATACGATCATCATAGCGGCTTTCCAACTCGGCAACAAGGCGGGCCATACTCTCTGAACCAAGCAGTTCCGCAGGATTGACAGGCGGAGGCCCGGCGGGCAGGAGCGACAGGGTATCCACCCCGGCAGACAGAATCATGGAAGCCAGATCATCACCATCACGTAAATAGTTGGCAAGACCTTGCTTAAGCGGTAACCCGAACAGTCTGTGCAGGGCAGGTTTTCGCAAATCACAATCCACCATGAGACAGTATTGATCAATACCCTGGGCCAGGGCAACGCCAAGATTGGCGCAGACAAAACTCTTTCCCTCACCGGGAACAGCGCTGGTGATGAGTAAACTCTTCGGCACTTTTCCTGAGGGAGGGTGAAGAATTCTCGAGCGGAGCGTCCGAAAGCTTTCTGCAGCAGGGCCGGTCACCATTGTGGCCTGGCTCAGGCGCTCATCCCAGGATCCCGATGAAGATTGCCTTACATTCACAACCTGTTCATTTTCCGGCTTTTGCCGTACCGAGCGAGAGGAAACCTGAGGATTCGTCGGCGAAGTTTCACTGGCAGGGGAAGCAGCAGGAGGGCTTGCCTTATCCAGGGCTTTGGAAAATTTACCCACAACTAACCTCCAATTTTGTCAAACAGATGATGCAGAGAGAGCAGCCATTCTTCCGGAAGCAGAAGGCCAAGAGGTGAATAGGCCCGGGTCATGGGCAACCCTTCAAGCAGAATCAGAACCAGAAGAATAACACAGAGAACTATCCCTGCCGGATAAAGCTTTTGCATCATTTTTTTTCGCTGTCTCGACTCCATAGAAACAGCTTCCGAACCACCGGGCAACTGCAATTCATCCACACACTCCCGTATGACCTCGGCGTCAATAACAGGTTTATCATCGGCAAATCCGGTGAGCAGCGCATGATCACAGATAATATTGATAAGTCGCGGTGTCCCCTGGCTCACCGTATGGATAAAAGTCAAGGCATCTTCGGTAAAGATATCCAAATGTTTGGCCCCGGCCATTCGTAACCTGAAAATAATATATTGAACAGTGATATCCCTGGTAAAGCGTTCAAGATGGAAGCGAATTCCAATTCGTTGCTGGAGCGGCAGAAGCCGTTCATCCTGGAGATGGGCATCGAGCTCGGGCTGGCCGACAAGAAAAATTGAAAAAACATCTCCACCGGTGGGATCCTGATTGGACAGCAGCCTGATTTCCTCCATCTGAGCAATTGGAATAACATGGGCCTCGTCAATAATAAATAAAACCCGCTCGTTTTTCCTGCCGCATTCCTTGAAAAACTTTGCCAGCTCTATGAGAAATAACGCCTTATTTCCTTCCCAGGGAAGATCATAGGCATGGGCAAGATAAGAAAAAAATTCATCCCGACTGAGTTTGGGATTATTGAGGAGACAGACATGAACATTTCCTTCAAGAGATCGAACAAGGGCCTGCAGCAGGGTCGTTTTCCCGGTGCCAACCGCTCCGGTCAATACCAGGAAGCCTTTTTTACCCACTACTCCATATTCAAGAACCGCCAGTCCTTCTTTATGGGTCCAGCTCATGAAAACCCGTTCAGGATCCGGGCTCAGGTCAAAAGGGGCCCGGGTAAAGCCGTAGAATCGTTTATACATTCTGGATTGACTCTTTGTTTATCCGAAAATCGCCCACGAAGTGATACCGATCCGGGCGATTTTCGTGTTTCGAAGTCTTCGCTTATCTGTTGTGGCTGTGACGTTAAAAATTCTGGTCCAGCCATGCTGGTTTAAATGAAAAACTCAATTACCTGCTAAACAATAATCTTACCTTGAAAATAAAGGTACACCATGACCCCGAGCAAAGCGATGGTATACAGGAAAAAAATAATTCCTGAAAGCAGGGTCCGAAAACGTTTTCTCTTTTCTTCTTCCCTTATTTCGATATAGGGCACGGCGCTGATCACCTTAACTCCGAGCACTGACTCAATCTCGCTGACATCTTTAAAAGAGGTGTCCAGGAAGTCAAGAACCAGGGTTAATCCGACCCCGAGGCCTCCACCTGCACCCAGGGCGAGAAGCAGCATCTTCTTAAAATCCGGTTTAAAGGGTTTATCCGGAAATCTGGCCGGATCGATGATCTTAAATTTACTCCCCTTTTGTTTGCGTTCAAGATGCTCAACCGATGCTGCCTGCAGATTCTGCGACACTAGATAATCATAATTTCGTCGCAACTCGTTGTAGTCCCGGGTAAGAGCGTTCCATTCCGCTTCTCGAACAGGTGTTGCCTCAATATACTTTTCATACTGCTTGATACTTGCCTGAACTTTTTTCTGATCATTTTTCAACTTTCTGATATTCATGTCAATTCCCTTAACCTGGAACTGCAGCTGTTGAATTTCCGGGTCCAGGGGAGCAGACACAGCACTACCGCCCCGTGTCCCTCCTGACTCTGGATGGGATCGTAGATCAGCTTCAAGTTTAGCAATCAGTTGTCGTGTGCGGCGAACCTCGGGATGCTTGTCCGTATATTTTCCGAGTAACGATTCAAGATACTGCTTCAATCGTTGCAATCGTTCATATTTTCCCATGGGTTGATCTGCGTTTCTGGCGCCGGACCCGGCCGGAACATTTCCGGCCAGGGCGCTTCCCAACCTTTTACGCAGGGATATCTGTTCCTGGGCCATCACCCGGGTGCGCTCCAGATCCTGGATGGAATCCTGAATGCCCTGATACTGCTCATGTAATGCGGTGAGACGGGCCAGATTATCGGCCCGTTGTTCCGGCATCTCATTATAATGCTGGAGTTTATAATCACGCATGACCTGTTCTTTTTTATCAAGAACGGCCTTGGCCATATTTAATTCATCCTTTGTGTACTTGGACGTCTCAGTGGCCCGTTCCTCGCGATATTTTAAATTCTCCTCAATAAATTTTGCAGCCAGTCCATTGGTCACCTTTAAAACCTTATCCTGCCGGGTTCCCTGAAAAGTGACGGAAAACGTATCACCGCGGGAAGAAGGAGTAATTTTGATATTCTTCCGCATCAGCTCTATCACATCTTCAATGGGCAGTTTTTTCCTCGCTTCGGGATACAGGTCAAACTGCTTGATAAATTCTTCAAGATTATTCCTGCTCAGTACCAGCTCGCTCAGCGTGCTGACGGTTTCCCGCAGCCGCTGGCCTTCCCGTTCCGGAGCCATGCGGCCCGGATTTATCTGCTGCTTTTCATAGCTGAGCAGAGCGGTACAGTGATACAATTTCGGCATCATGAGATATACGCCAAGACCAATAGTCACGGCCAGCAGCACACAGGCCGTAATCAGCCTCCAACGCTGGGCCAGAAGATCAATATATTTTTTTACCTGTTGACGCTGCTGATTTTCCATGATCTATATTTATGCAATCTCAAGGAGATTTTTAGTAATGATTACTGAACTGCATTTTAAAAAAAAGGGGTCAACCGTTGACAACATGCGTCATTGGTGATATTCACGGCTGCCACGCCTCGCTGACCAACCTGCTGGACAAGATTATCGACAGGGCGGATACCCTGATCTTTCTCGGAGATTATATTGATCGTGGTCCGCAGTCACGACAGGTGGTTGAAACCCTGCTGCATCTCAAAAAACATCATGCTCACCGGCTGGTTTTCCTGAAGGGTAACCACGAGATGATGCTGTATGATTATCTCACAGGAGCCGACCGGTCAGTATTTCTCCGGGTCGGCGGCCTGCAGACTCTGGCAAGCTATGGAATAGACCTGGAAAACGATCACAATCCCCTAACATTGCTTCCCGCATCGCACAGAACATTTTTCGAACAGCTTGCACTCCACCATGAAGATCAGCATGGAATATATGTCCATGCCGGCCTGCAGCCAGGCAAGCATTTAAGCCATCAGACTGCGGACTGGTGCCTCTGGGTCCGAGACCGATTTATCCGTTCTTCTTTCAACTTCGGCAAACCGGTAATTTTCGGTCATACCGTTTTTAAAAAACCCCTGGTGGAAGCCAACAAAATCGGCATTGACACCGGAGCCGTATATGGAGACAAACTTACCGCCCTGTTACTCCCGGACATGGAATTTATTCAAGTGGATGGTGAGCAAAAACATCCATTTCCCAGTTGCCTGTAACAACAGAGTATAACATCAAAAGATAAAACACAAATAATCATTTAGTAAGTTCGTCCCGGGAAAACGGCAACACATCGGCCAGGCAGGAAGCCTGTAGAAAAAGCATGAGCAGACGGTCGACCCCAAGAGCAATACCAGCCGTATCCGTCAATTGTGCAAGATCCTGCAGAAACGATTCCGGCATTTTTCCCAGGCGGCCAACACGTTGCATCTCTGCCAGCTCTTTGGAAAATCGTTGCCGCTGCTCCCTTGCATCAACAAGCTCGGAAAAACCATTGGCCAACTCTATGCCGCAACAATACAACTCAAAACGCTCAGCCAGATGCGGAGATCCTTCTTTTAATCTGGCCAGGGACCCTAACTGCGCGGGATAATCATACAAAAACAACGGAGTTTCCCAGCCTAGATGCGGCTCTATCTGCGTCACCAGAATCTCATCAAAGCAATCATCCCGCAAGGCCTTGGCCGCCGTGGTGTCTGTATACTCTTTAAACGCCTCGTCAACGCTCAGACGCTGCCATGGCGGACTCAAGGAAATCTCCTTATTTTTGCAACAGAGTGTTTTCCCCTTTGAAATACCAGGAAATGAAGAGCAGGATACGGCAAGCGCAAGAACAAGCTCTTCACATTCCTGCATCAAGTCATGATAATTCCAACCAACATGATACCATTCGAGCAGGGTAAATTCAGCTTCATGAAGACGGCCGATTTCCTCTCGACGAAAACAGTGGCATATCTGAAAAATACGCGAAGCTCCCCTTGCCAGCAACCGTTTCATGCACAACTCAGGCGATGTCTGCAGCCACCAGTTATCTGCGGCAACGGGAAATATTTCCGATTCGGGAAGGAGAACCGGCAGGCGAATGGGGGTATCGACCTCAAGGTATCCCCGTTCATGAAAAAAAAAGCGAAGCGCCTGCATAAAAACACTGCGCTGTTTAAGTCCTGAAAGCGAGAGCATACGATCAGCCCGCGTATTTCATAATCGACCGTAATTGCTCAGCATGTGCAAACGCACAGTTGCAAACCCCGTGAGGAGTTACAAGCGGCTTGGTCGACTGTTCAACTAAGAGCAACAGGAATGGCCCTACTCCTTAACTCTGGTCATATATTCACCCGTTCTTGTATCTATCTGGATTTTATCTCCTTCTTCGACAAAAGGGGGAACCTGTAACTGGTAGCCGGTCTCAACGGTTACCGGTTTGGTATCGGTGCCTGATGTATCGCCTTTAACCCAGGGATCGGCGCGGGTCACAGTAAGGTTGACAAAAATCGGCAGATTGATATCAATTGGTTTCTCTCCAAAAAAAAGCACCTGCACTTCCATATTGTCGACGAGAAAATTTATATTATCCGCAAGATGTTCACGGGTGATAAAAATTTGATCATAGGAAGAAGTGTCCATGAAATGAAACTCATCTCCCTGGGAATAAAGAAACTGCATGGTGCGCTCTTCAAGGTCGGGCTTTTCAAATTTGTCGTTGGAACGATAGGTCTGGGTGAACTGATTACCTGTAATCATATTGCGCATTTTTGTTCGATACAGGGCCTGTCCCTTGCCGGGTTTGGAGAATTCAAAGCCAATAATAATGTAGGGTTCGCCATCAATCTGAACTTTGAGCCCTTTACGAAGATCTGATGCTGAATACATGCATTCACCTTGGGGAAAAACTAATTAAAAATCATCACTTTTATACTTAAACCTAAACCCTGCAGTCGTCCGGCATTCAACCGTCGACACAGGCACATCTGCTACGTCAGCTTCACCATTTTCGTGCTCGATTTATTTCAATACGCCTGCGCCGAAAATGGCTCGGAGTCTCGCAGGCTCGCTTACCCGGAGTCTCGCA
>CAZURY010000010.1:0-17016 GCA_964623145.1 uncultured Desulfobulbus sp.
ACGTTTACATTATGCAGGTAATGCGGGCTAAACAGCATCTGGGTGAACGGTTACGGAATTTCAGTGCGCAAGCGGTCCTGTTTTTTTGATCAACTAAAACCTAAATGCTCAATTCCGGTAAAATAATAGTTTGATATTAGGCCAAGATTTTGTATTAAAGGTTTGCTGGTATCTGTCCGTAAATGGTCTTTTGACCCGATTTCGGTGTGGCTGCGAAAAATAAAAATGCTCACAGATCTCTAATATGCTGCGCTGTCTATTTTTCCATGCTCCTTGAACTCGGATGAAAAATATCATTGCTGACCTGATCATTACTGTTTTTTCTCTCTTTAAATAAAGGAATTGCTTTCCCATGCGTACAGCCCTTCGTCCCTATATGAAAATTGCCAGATTTGACCACTGGTTTAAAAATGTCTTTATGCTTCCCGGTGTGGTCGTGGCTCTCTATGCCGAGCCGGATCTGTTATCTTTGAAAACCGTTGTCTCCCTTCTGGTTGCCTTGCTGGCCACCGGTATGGTTGCCTCAAGTAACTATGTGCTCAATGAACTGCTTGATGCTGAATTTGATGCCCTGCATCCGGTTAAAAAAAATCGACCGATTCCTTCCGGCCAGGTCAATAAAACCATCGCCTTTGTCCAGTGGATTGTTTTTGGCCTTATCGGGCTCGGGATTTCCCTGACCTTGGGACATACATTTTTTCTTGTTGCTCTAGCGCTCTGGGTTATGGGGTGCATTTATAATATTCCACCGATTCGCAGCAAAGATAAGCCCTATTTCGATGTGCTCAGTGAATCAGTGAATAATCCTCTTCGGCTGCTACTCGGGTGGTATGCCACCGGTATTACCGTTCTGCCGCCTGTTTCTCTTGTTCTGTCCTATTGGATGGTGGGAGCCTTTTTTATGGCAGTCAAACGATTTGCGGAATATCGGCGGATCAATGATCCGGATGTCAGCGCAGGTTACAGGCAGTCTTTTGCTCATTATAATGAAGAACGCTTGTTGACCAGTATCATCTATTATGCAGTCGCCTTTGGTCTATTCTTTGGTATTTTTCTTATTCGTTATCGTATGGAACTCATCGTCTCGATTCCATTTATAGCCGGATTTATTGCCTGGTATATTCATCTGGGTTTCCTGGAAGACAGTCCCACCCAGTATCCTGAACATCTGTATCGGCAGCGTGGTTTTCTTTTTTATTGTATCTTTTGTGGAATAGTGATGCTTGCTCTGCTTTTTATTCCCATACCCCAGCTCCATGAATTATTCCAGCCGACAATTGTTGCCGGAAGGTAATGGAAAAACGGAATCTCGCTCTTTTTGACTTTGACGGTACCATAAGTGATCGTGACAGTTTTTTGCTGTTTGTCAGAAAAACCGTCGGCACGGGGCGGTTTTGTGCCGGAATGGCTCGCCTGGCGCCACAAATTGGCAGGTTTTTGTTGAAATGTTATCCAAATCAGAATCTGAAAGAGGATGTGCTGACCTGTTTCTTTCAAGGATATCCCCTGACGAGCTTTACAAGCGCTGCAGAAAAATTCTGCAGGGAGACCGTTCCGCTCATCCTTCGACGGGAGGCAGAGGCACGTCTTTGCTGGCATCTCGAGCAGGGTGACAGGGTTGCTGTTGTTTCGGCAACGCCGGAATTGATTCTTGCCCCCTGGTGTCGGGAACGTGGACTGGATCTGCTGGCAACGCGCCTGCAGGTTGCAGACGGAATACTGTCCGGCAGGATTGAAGGGGAAAATTTTCGGGGCATGGTCAAGGTTGCCCAGATAAAAAACAAATACAGGTTGGGTGATTATAAAGAAATCTATGCGTACGGCGACACCAGTGGTGATAAGCCGATGCTGGCCATGGCCACCCATTCCTTTTATCGTCCGTTTCGCGGACAATAAGTGTTTACCGCATGAACCGTACTCCGGCATTCCTTTGTTGCTATTGTGGAGTGTAAAAATCGCAAAGACAGGGATCCTTGCGATTGTGCGTTTCCTTGTAGTGGCTGTTCATAACTGCAAACCAGTATAAAGAGTGAACCGGATTAAACCTTTCAGACAACAGTCGTTGGAATATCTGCTGGTATTGTTGTTACTGTGCAGCCTTGTTACCCTGGCCCTCTGGCCCTGGCCCCTCCATTTTAGTACCGGCTTTCCCGATCATTTTGACCCCCCTTTTCATGCCTGGAAACTCCAGGTTGACGCCGATAAACTGCTTCAGGATCATGAACTGGTTCCAGGTACAAATACCAATGTTTACTATCCCTATGCCAATGAGCTTTATTTTGATGCACTCCTCTGGCCCCAGGGAGTCGCCGCTGCCCTTTTAAAAGCAGTCGGATTTGGCCCGATCCTGAGTTATAATATAATATTTTTGTTTTTCTGGGGCCTGTCCGGTCTGTTTATGTATTTGCTCTTACGAGAACTGGATCTGCAACGCCTGCCTTCCTTTTTCGGGGCTGCGGCGATGTGTCTGATTCCGTATCGGATCAGCTATTATGTTGAATTCAATATGCAGATGTGCTTCGGGCTGCCGCTTTTTTTGTTTTTCTGGATACGTTATGCCAGGTGTCCCGGTGTGGGTAATGCGATCGGTCTGGCCCTGGCATTCTGGTTGCAGGCCGTCAGCGAGCTTTATCAGGCTGTTATTCTGGTTTTGATTTTTCCGTTGCTTGTCTTGCCTTTCCTTCCGGAAATTTTCAGAAAATATGGGCGTTCACGGCGTCTGTACATATCGATTGCAGCCGGCCTTGTCACCGTCGTTCCACTTTGTCTAATATACCTTGGGCCTTATTTTTCATTGTTTAAGGGTGGGTATGGGCGGAAAACAAAGGAGATGATGGCCCATTCCCTGGAACCTCTAGCCTACCTGGGCAAAATGTTGACCCAGGTTTTTTTTCATCTTGATTTCCGGTCCATTAAAACCGATGAGATGAGTGTCTTTCCATCGTTGACTTTACTGATCCTGGTAGTCGGCTACAGCCTGTATTGCAGGCGAATTCTTCGATTCGGCCAGGGAAAGAGCAAAGGGTGGCCAGTCTATTTTCGCTGGCTGCGGTTGATCGCAGTTTTCTCGTTTGTCATTCTTCTCCGGGGGCTTTGTTTGAGCCATCAGGCAGAGTTCAATGCCCGCCTTCTTTATACCATTGGCAATGGAACGCTTATCCTGATTCTGGTCAGTACAATTATCCTGGTTTATGCAACAGTAACGAATGGATATGCGGCCAGACTGACCGCCGGTCTTGCCGCAGCGGCATCCCTGTGCTTTATACTCAGTCTTGGGCCCTATCTGCGGGTGCATTCCGGCCATATCGTTGCAGAGAACCTGGTGTTTTCATTTGTCGGTTCTTTTTTTCCTTTAAGCGGCTTTCGGGTCATGTCCAGGTTCAGTATTATTGTCATGATTTTTTTTATTGTGGCAGCTGCGCGTTTTTTATCCATACTGGCCGTCCGGGAAAAACAGAAGCAGTTCCTGATCATATTGCTGATCGCAACTCTTTTGATTGAGGCATATGCCATACCACACCGGTATAAAAAGTTTTCTTTGCCGATTTCCGGGAGTTCCCTTGCATTCCTGAAAAATCGTAGCGACAGGACGGTAACTGTTATACCGCTTGGCCGCAGATTCCTTGATGCGCGCTATATGCTTGCCATTGGCGGTACCCGAACCCTTCTTGTGAATGGATTTGGTGGATTTTCTCCTTTGCTCCAGGCAAAAATCGGGCATTCTCTGCGTTTTAAGCCCCTTTTAGCCTGGCGTCTGATTCGGTCCATTTGG
Source organism: uncultured Desulfobulbus sp. (assembly GCA_964623145.1). Classification (GTDB taxonomy): domain Bacteria; phylum Desulfobacterota; class Desulfobulbia; order Desulfobulbales; family Desulfobulbaceae; genus DRLX01. The sequence goes on from CAZURY010000010.1 coordinate 3,773, forward strand.
CCGAAATCATTGCTTGTTGTCCATAAAGAAGCATTGGAATCACTGAATGCACATGGTTACGCCACCACGGAGGCGGGGATCCGTGAACAGGCGGTGTTGCTTACTGAAGACCATTCTTTTTCCATATATGAATTAAAAGAGCTGGAAAAGCCGTTGAGGGAGTATCGTCGTTTTGTGCGAGGTGATATTCTGCGGGCAAACAGATCGTTTACCTTTGAAGCTAAAAGCATTGACCAAGAGCATGCGGGGCAGCAACTTTTTGTGTTTTTTAATGGCACTGTTATCGGCAGCGTACCTCTCGATGTTGACTGGCGCTCCTATGAAATTGCCATACCCGAGGCCGGCATTACCAATGTCGATTACGAGATGATTTTTCTTCGGGCAGGTCTTGCCCGGACATGGATGGCACGGCATGGAACTTTTCATCCACTTGTCCCTGATGTAGGGATTGCGGTACCGGATTATCAAACTCTTGTCGATCAGGCTCTTGCCGCAAACAATCCTGCCTGGCCAAATTATGTGCTCTCTCTGAGCGGCATTGATCAGAGCCAGGCAAAGAGATTTGCCGACGGCATAGAATTCAAAGGTATCTCTCTCGCTTCCCGGATCATCACCCCCGGACAACGGATTGAAATGCGGTACTACTGGACCAGACCGCCGGATCTGGGGCGCTTGCCTCTTCTTGTCCGTACCGAGATGGTTGGACCGGAAGGATTCCATTTCACGACAGAGTCACCACTTTTGGCCTATGTGCCTCTTACCTTTCTTGCCAGTCAGCCGGTGCGCAAGATTTTTTTTGAACGGCGCGTGATACGTATCCCTCCCACAGCGCCGTCAGGAAAATATCTGGTAAATGTTTCCCTGGTCAATAAAAAAACAGGCAAGGTCGTGGCAGGTAAAAGGATTGCTTCCGGCCGACAAACAGGAACACCTGGACAGTTTACTTTTTCTATACAGGGAAAAAAATGATCCATGTTGTATTTCGCCAAGTATGCTTGAGTCTCCTTTTTTCTTGCTTAGCAGGTGAAAACCTTTTATTTTATTAAATTTTTCTGCTTGTCGGCCAGCGGCTGCCTGTAGAATTTTTTTCATTAAATCATACATATTATAAACGCTTTCATTTTACTTGTGCCTTGAATTCTATTTTCCGTTTTTCTGATTATCTTGTTCCTGTTATTGGTGGACTTCTTGTCTTCGCTGCCAGTTATTTTCTCAGTCAAGCCGTATTTTTTGATGCTCCACTGACCACGGATGAAAATGCCTATATCTTTCAGGCTCATTGTTTTGCCGACGGGGTTGTTTCCCGGCCGGTGCCTGAACCCATGCGCATGTTTCCCAGTGAAATGCTGATTATGAAAAAGCAGGTCGGCTGGCTTTCCCGTTATCCCCCTGCCCATGCCGCTTGGCTGGTCCCCGGCATCTTTGCCGGCCACCCAAGGATAATGATTTCACTTGCCGCATTTCTTAGTTTTCTGGTTGTAAGCCGTCTTGGTATTATCCTCGGCTTTTCCACATATCTTTTTCCGGTTTTACTGCTCTTTTCCCCTTATTTTCTCTTTATGTACGGCACAATGCTCAGTCATACTTCCGGACTGCTTGCCGTCAGTCTGTTGCTGTTTGGCTATGTGCGCTGGAAACAAACCGGTACTGTCTTGTATTCGGTTGTTGCGGGTCTGGCATGGGCCTGGTTTTTTTTGAACCGTACCTATACCGGAGCTCTGCTGGCTCTACCTTTTGGGGTTGATGCCCTGGTCGATCTCCTCCGGCATCGCAGGTGGAAAAATTTCGCCGGCACTCTGCTTTTTGCCTTTTGCTCCGGGCTGGGAGCGCTGGTTTTTCTTGCATATAATAATGCAGCCGTTGGTGATCCCTGGACACCAACATATCTCTATTATCAGGCAAGTGATGCCCTGGGGTTTGGGCCCCGGCCTGCCGGCCAGATACCGGCACAATTTACATTTATTGACGGTGTCCGGGCCATGTGGGAGAACCTGCATCTTCTTGACCACTGGTTACTTGGCATCCCCGGATCTCTTCTGCTCACCCTCGGCCTGGGAATATTTGGCTGGAACAAGCGTTGGAGTCCATTATGCCTGGCCTCTGCCGTCATCGTCTGGCTGGGATATGTGCTGTTTTGGTTTGAGGGGGTAAGGCTGGTCGGACCGGTTTATTATTACGAGACCCTTCCTTTCCTTTTGGTTTTCCTTTCCTTTGGTTTGAAAAAGATATATCAGCTGCCGGTATTACCGCAATACCGGAAGTCGATATATCTAACTATTTGCTGTGTGCTTTTTCTTGGCGGCAGCCTGTCTTTCAGCTGGCAACAGGCGGGAATTATTCGGGCCTGGCAGGGGAGAATTGGTGAGTATCGAAAGCTTGTGAAGCAGGCGCCCAAAAACAGCCTTATCCTTGTGTCGAAAATAGAGGGAATGAATTATCTGACACGGGGAATGGCTTTTAATCCAAAGGGACTTGCCAGTGATCCTTTGATCGTTCATACGGGAAAACTGCATAATCGAATACTTGTCGGTTCTTTCCCCGAGCGCACGCCATATCAACTCATTGTCAAGAATGGACACCTGGCCCTGCAGCCATTTGTTGAACACAGCCCCATTCGTTACAGGTGCGCTGTCACGGATACCTGTTTTCGAACGGGGGAGGACGTTGTTTCTGTTGGCGGCCCAGGGACAAGGGTTGCCAGGAATTCAAAGGATGGGGCTGACTGGCTTGCCTATGGTGAATCTTTCTGGGTTGCCCCTGGAAAATATCTTCTACAGGTTTCTTTACAGGTACAGGATGTGTCTCCGGATGCGCCGCTCATTGTGGATGTGGCAATAGAGCATGGTCGCACTATCCTGGCCCGGCAGGATGTTGTCCAGGCCCGGGAAGGAATGGTGACGGTGCCTTTTGAAGTTGATCGTACAATCCTGGTTGAACCGCGTATTTTTTACAATGGCTCTGGTAATGTCTCCGCCGGGATGATGGTAATAGTGCAGCTCGATGAGGGGAATAAACAGGGACTGGTTGAATCTCTGCCCGAAGGATCCCTTGATGTTGACAAACTGGAATAGGACACCTGAATCGCTCAATTTAGGGGACAGAGTGGTCAGCTTAAACCATGTGGGGCCATGAGCAAGCGGCTGGCATGCAACCATTGCCTGTATGCCTTGGCACTCGCTCTGCTGGGATTGTTTTGCTGTATTCGTCTGCCTTCACTTGTTCTCCAATATGCCATTATTCCCGGGATTGATCGTGAAGGTCAGGGTTGGTGGGCACAGTTTTCCGGGCCAACGCGACCGTTACCGGTTAACGGATATGAAGTGTTCCTGCCGGCCGCGAGAACGATTGCTCTTAATCCTGATTTCAAACGGGTAACAGCCTGGATCGTCTGGATCGTACCCACGGATTCACTCTATAAAATACAGTTTTCCGCCGAGGCTGTTTCCCGGGTAACTCTTGACGGGCGAACACTTCTCAAAGCAGCTCCAAAAAGCCAGTCCAGGCAGGTTGAGGAAAAGTGGTGCCGACTTACACAAGGCCCTCATCTTTTTCGTCTGGATATGTACAATAAAGATGGTGGTGGCTGGTTTTCCATTGGTTTTTTAAGGCCGCCGCTCATGCGCTTGAACGCTTTACAGGGGGACATGGTTGCCGTGCCTCGCTCCAGGAATCTGGAGATGTGGTGGTGGCTCATGCGGTTTTCCCGGCCGGCGGCCTGGTTCTTTGGCCTGATCGCCGGATCAGCTTTGCTGGCTTTTCTTCTTCCACTCACAGTAACCAACCGATGGTATGCAACAATTGTCACCATGGTACTCATATTGGTGCCGGCCCTGTCAATCCCCGATATTTCCAGACGCGAGCCCTATATCGGTCCTGTGATCCATCGGCAGTTGAGGCAAAAAAATCCCAGGTATGTTTTTATCGGTAATTCCATGCTCTGGAGCAGGATTGATGACTCCCTGCTGGAACATCTCCTTGGGAATGTACCGGTGTATTCAATTGTCAATTTCGGGGGGCTTTCCGGTATCCATTACCTGGCCTTGAAATACCTGCTTATTCCCTCGGGTATACGGCCCAGGCGTGTCTTTATTTTTTTTCGAGGTACAACCCTGGTCGAGCCGACTGCCCGGACAACCGGTCCATATTTCGAGACACTGATTAAGCGGATAACTCCTGCGCCCGATCCTGTTTTTGAGCGACTTGCCCATGGCCGGGTGACCTCCCCGGCCGGTATTTTTCAAAGATACCTGGATGTATTATTTTCAGTTCAAAAAAACCGGAAACTGGTCAGGGATACAGTGAATCGTGCAGCGTTCTGGCTGAGTGTTCCGGGAACGGGAAAAGAGCGGCGAAACAAACGTAATCAGTTGCATATCCTGGTGAACAGACAATTTTCTCTGAAAAATGTCGGGGCGGGAACTGACAAGGAATCTCTGCGATCCAGCAGCAAGGGCACCTGTGATTTCAATGATTGCGTAGCAACTTCTTTTCTTCCCGCACTCCTTGACCTCGCCCGAAAGCACGACCTGTCCCTTGTCTTTGTCAGGGTCCAGGAACGGCCACCTGACAATGCCCCTGTACGGGATACACCGGAGATGAAACGGTTTATGGCTGACTTGCGGTCCTATCTATTGCAGCAGGGAGCCGGCCTGTATGATTTTACCGGTGATCCGAAACTGCCTCTGTCTCTATATGGCCAGGGTGATCATATTGAGGATCCGCGCCAATATACCCCGATTTTTTATGACCGTCTGCGTGGATTTCTGCAATGAGTTTCAACAGTCTGGCGTATCTTATATATTTACCGGTTGTTTTCACCGTTTACTGGGTATTGCCGCACAGGTGGCAGAACGTATTTCTTTTCGTGAGCAGTTATTTTTTTCTTGGTTTTATTCATCCCTGGTTTGCCTCTCTCATCTTTTCCGTATCTTTGGCCAACTATCTTGCCGGGAGAGCTCTGGGGCGATGGCCGGAACAAGGAAAGCTTGTTGTAGTACTGGTTCTGATATTCAGTTTAGGCATTTTGGGCTATTTCAAGTATGCCGGGTTTTTTCTGGACAACCTGAAAGTTTTGCTGCAGAGCATGGGATTGCCCTCTTTTCAGAGTTCCCTTTCTATTTTGCTGCCGGTGGGTATTTCATTTTATACCTTTCAAGCGGTTGCCTATAGTATTGATGTGTATAGGAAAGATGTTCCAATTCAGAAAAATTTTATTGATTTTGCCTTGTTTATCTCTTTTTTCCCGCAACTGGTGGCAGGGCCCATTGAACGTTCCCGGGACCTTATGCCGCAGGTGGAACATCGTCGCAGTCTGACTCCGGAGCAGATAAATCACGGTCTTCTGCTCCTTGTCTGGGGTTTTTTTAAAAAACTTGTTATTGCCGACAATACCGGTCTCATAGCCTACAAGGTTTTTTCCCTGTCGGATCCTGGTTTTTATATGGTATGGGCGGGTGTCTTTTCCTTTGCAATTCAGATTCTTGCCGATTTCTGGTCTTATACTGATATCGCCCGGGGATCGGCATTGTTACTGGGATTTAAGCTCTCGCGAAATTTTGATCACCCCTATTTTGCCACATCTCCTGCGGATTTCTGGCGCCGTTGGCATATGTCGCTGTCCTACTGGCTGCGAGACTATGTATATATCCCGCTCGGAGGATCCCGAGTACGCGGGGGCAGGGCTGCCGGCAATATCATGTTGACCTTCCTGCTGTCAGGTCTCTGGCATGGCGCCAGCTGGAATTTTGTTCTATGGGGAGGATATCATGGTCTTCTTGTTCTGATCAATCGCTGGTCAAGAACCATCATTGATCGATTGAAGTTTACTGTTCCTGTCTGGTTGCAACCTGGAATTATAACCGGCAAGATGTTGTTCACTTTTCTCCTGATTTGCATAGGCTGGTTGATGTTCCGGGTAACGGATACGGGTCGCCTGTTGGCCATGTTTCAATTGTCACCCTGGCATGCAAATGGAGAAGACCTGGGGGTGGCTGTTTATCTTTTTTTTCTCAGTCTGCTCTATTCGATGCCTATCTGGCTGCACGGTGTTTTTCATCTGCACTGGTGCCGACGTCACACCCTGGATGATCCCTTACCCGATTCCCTCCTCATGGCAAGACCACTGCTGATGGGGTTGCTTTTTCTGGGAATCCTTCTTTTACGCAGTCCTGCGCCGTCAACATTTATTTATTTTCAGTTTTAGGGTACTAGTTGGTTGGATGAGGTGTTTTTTTCGGGAATAGATGTGACGTTTGTTTGAAGGTAGCATGGTAGATGCTTTATTAATGTGACAAGGCGATTTTTATGAGAGTTTTTTCTTCAATATGCTGCTGTCTGTTTTTTTCTTTTATTACGGTAAGTCTTGCCCGGGCGATTCCGGAGTGGACATTTCACGGTAAAGTGGCTGAAGGTGGACAGTTTGATGCCTTAGCCGGACCGGACGGAAAAGTACATCTGATATCCAGCGCATATTACCAGTTTGATGTCGATGGCCGGAGACTCTTGATCGAAAATGAAGGCGATGAAAAGCAAAGTGGCATGAGTTTTCCCCCGTCTCTTGCCGTTGATTCCCTGGGAAATGTGCATATGATAACGCGTCATGGAGGTTCAAATGCCGGCAGCGGATTTGATATTCGCTATCGCAAGCGTACTGCTGCCGGAGAATGGTTGGATGATTTCGTTGTGGGGTCACGGCAGGCAAGGAATTATGTTGTTGGCATAGCTGCTCCCGGCATGGATTCTGTATATATGCATGCTACAAAAGCGGGAGATAATGTATGGGGCGATATCCGGATATGGAAAAAGAACGGCATCTCGGCAGATACTATTGGGGATCTGGGCGGAATCTGGCGAGCTGATACGGACGCTCGCATGCGTGGTTTTGACGGGAAGATTTTTTTGGTTTCCGGCAAATGCGACGGTAATGGTGCCGCCTATTTTACCTTCTGTAATGTCGGAGCAAATTGTTTCAATGAATTATCGGAGAATATAGAGGCGCATTCCTCTGGAAATTATAGAAAGGGTGCCCCTGATTTGTATGTTGATAAAAAGGGCAATGTCCATATGACTTATGGAACCCGGTTTGAAGTGTATTACAACCAATACAACAGTGAGCAGGAGGCCGTTTTCAGTAAAGACCGCAAGTTGTTTTCCGGATTGGGGTCCTGGCATCTGCAGCTTGGCTTATCTGCCATCGCAGCCACCGATGATGGTGATGTGGTTGTTGCTGTTGCCCTGGATCCCGATGGGAGCAAAGGGGGTGGAAATTCGGAGTTAATCTGGGTGTATTCAACAGATAGCGGCGCGAGCTGGAGCGTGCCGGAACGGTTAGGTGTTTATACCGATGCCGGTGAAGGGCGTCGACGCCCCAGACTTGTTGCGGTTGAAGATACCTTTATGCTGTTTTTTCAAGACAATGCAGTCGGTGGTATAAGTCTTGCGACAATAGAATTGAACCATACCAGCGGGATCCCGTCGATTATGGCGCCTGTGCATCATCTGCTGCTGAAATAGCTAATGTCTGCTTTTTTATCAGTAGAATACATCCGGTACGTATCCTTATTAAATACTGACGGTGAAAACTACCAGGAGAGAATATGCGGGTAGTTGTAGACGTTTCAGTGATCGGCCTGGCCCAGCTCTATGAAACGGCGCGAACCGGAATTTACCGGGTTATCAGCAGCTTGATTCCAGAATTGCTCAAGATAACGGACTGTGAAATCACCTTTACTTCGCTCTCTTCAACGGAGATAAATCTGCTGGTTGAAGAATTTTTTGCTGCAACAGGGCATGCTGCCCGCTTTATCGGGCCAGGAGATACGGAAAAGAAGTTGTTTCACCTGGCCTGCAGTTTCTCAGGACTTGATAAGAAAAAACTACTGCAGCGGCTGGTGGCAAAGTTTTTTCGAAACTACAACAGAACAGTGGTTTCCGATCAGGCGGATGTTTTTCATTCCACTTTTTCCCCGTTGCCCGCTTCCGGGAACCTGCCTCTATGTTTTCTGACAATCTATGATATGATCCCGGTGCTGCATCCGGAATATTTCTGGGAGAATTTTGATGAGGAATTTAAGCAGATTCTCTCTTCTGTAACCGTGGGTCAGGACAGAATACTGACGATATCCGAATCTTCCAAAGAGGATATCTGTAAGTATCTTTCTGTGGATCCGGACATGGTGTATGTTGCTTATCCGGCGGCTGACACCCGTCTGTACTATCCGGAGACGGATCCGGCATGTAAGGCCCGGATTCTACAAAAATATCATATCCCCGGCCCGGAGTATTTTTTATCGCTTGCCACCCTTGAATATAGGAAAAACCTGCGTGCCTCAATAGATGCATTTCGTCGTTTGGCAGGTGAACCGGGAATGGGTGAGCATTATCTTGTTCTTGTTGGAACCCGGGGCTGGAAAGTTGCTGATCTTCTTGATGAGGTTGCAGCAGATCCTCTGCTCCAGAATCGGATAATTTTCACCGGTTACGTAGCCGATGAGGATTTAAGCGGCCTGTACAGTAATGCCGTTGCCTTTATTTATCCCTCACTCTATGAAGGTTTTGGCCTGCCCCCTCTTGAGGCCATGCAATGCGGGGTGCCGGTGATTACGTCAAACACAAGTTCTTTGCCCGAAGTAGTCGGCAACGCCGGGATCATGGTGCCGCCGTTGGATATTGATGCGCTGGCCCAGGCAATGCTTGATGTGGGCAATGATTCGGAACTGCGCAAGATGATGGTGAAACGTGGATTGCAACAGGCTGAATGTTTTTCCTGGACACGCTGCGCCAGGGAAACGGTTGCCGCCTATCAACATGCCTTTCGGCAATAAACCGAAATTGATAAACAAGGCCGATACTGTTGTGCGAATTCTTTTTGATCACTCTGTCTTTTCCCTGCAATCTCGAGGTGGTATCAGTCGTTATTTCTGTGAACTGGTAGGCCACCTCCTGGATTGCCATGATTGTTCCCCGCACATCCTGGCTCCTCTCCATATGTCCCATCTACTCAAAGAATCCCCTGGTTTGCCTGTAACCGGGAAATATATGGCCAGGAGAACCGGGACCCACAGGTTACGCCAGCTTATAAATAATTTGTGCAGTTCATTTATGCTAAGAGCCTGCAAGCCCGACATTATCCACGGCACTTATTATCTGGCCAGAATGCATCGCCCTGCGGCGACTCCTTATGTAATGACTGTTTTTGATATGATCCATGAACGCTTTGCGGATCAGCTGGCTGCGGGGGAAGAAAGTATAGCCAAAGAAAAGAAGCGGTGCATGCAGCAGGCAGACCAGGTGATCTGCATTTCAGAACATACCCGAAAAGATGTTGTTGAGCTTGCCGGAATTTCGGAAGAAAAAACAACGGTTGTTCATCTAGGCTGCTCTTTTTCCTGTCTGAAGAGTTCTCGCAGGGAGAAACCTTTGTTTTCATCCCCGTACCTGTTATATGTCGGTACCCGGGGTAAAATAAAAAATTTCAATCGGGCTCTGCGTGCGTATGCACAATCTGAAAAGTTATCTTCCGACTTGAGCCTGCTCTGCTTTGGAGGTGGATCCTTTACCTCGGAAGAGTTGCTGCTGGCAAAAGACCTGGGGTTGTCATCCGGCCGGTTGGTACATTTTTCCGGGGATGACCAAATGCTTGCAAATATCTATAGAAACGCAGCGGCAATGATTTATCCTTCTCTCTATGAGGGATTTGGCCTGCCGATCCTTGAAGCCATGGCCTGTGACTGCCCGGTCCTCTGCAGTAATACCAGTTCCATGCCTGAGGTGGCAGGGCGAGCTGCATTGCTCTTTGATCCGTGCTCGGAGAATGAATTAACAGCATGCATGGAACAAGTCGTCTATTCGGCATCGACCAGGGAACGTCTGGTCAATGCCGGGCGGCGGCGGATAACCCATTTTTCCTGGCGGCGATGTGCAGAAGAAACAGTCAAGGTATATAATCGATGTCTGTAACAAGCCCGGTCATAACGCCTGTGTATATGTTACCGGAGATTGCCGGCCGAAAAGGAGAGGGTGGGAAGCGACTTGCAGTTCGGGGCGAATTCGGAAACAGAAGAAAACCGTTACTCAGTGTTGTCACTATCTGTCTTAATTGCGGCGACCAGTTACAGAAAACCATTGAATCTGTTTTACAGTGGCCTGCGGATCAGATTGAATATATCATTATTGATGGTGGTTCAGAAGATTTGACCATAGATCTGCTTCGCGCTCATGATTCCCGGTTGGAATACTGGGTCAGTGAACCGGATGCAGGAATCAGCGATGCGTTTAACAAGGGAATTTCGCTCTGCCGGGGTGCGGTTATCGGATTATTAAATGCAGGAGACTGGTATGAATCCGACACCTTGCAAGTTTTGCAGGAAGAGTTTTCAGGGGATGCAGCTACCCAACCCGGGGTGCTCTGTGGTCGAATGCAGTTCTGGAGTGGCCGGGAAAAAGCCTACTGTACCGACAGTATACCGGCCCTTTTACCAAAGGATATGACTGTCGCCCATCCATCCTGCTTTGTCAAAAGCAGTGTATATCATCGTTTTGGCGGCTTTAATCCGGAGTTCCGGCTGGCGATGGACTATGAACTGTTGTTACGATTATTTACTTGTGGTGTTGCCTTTGCCCGTACCCGGTCAGTGCTGACAAATATGCAGCACGACGGAATTTCGGAGCAGCATTGGCAAAAAGCGCTGCATGAAACCCATAGAGCCCGGCAACAGTATCTGCCCCGGTCGTTTTATGCCGGCGGTATCTATCTGCAGTATCTGATGGCGCGTCGTTCTATTCGTTTTTGTCTGCAATCATTGGGGCTTTTCGGGTTGATCAGATTTTACCGTAAACATATCGCTGCTGTTCAAAAGGTAAAAACTTAAAAAACGACCGCCATGGAACCCAGCACAAAGCTTTTATCCGTTATTATTCCGGTCCGGAACTGGGATATTGGCCTGTTGCTGGATGCCTTGCTTACCGAGATATCGTCTTCAGCACTGGAAGAGCATCTGGAAATTATCATTGCCGATGACTGTTCCCAAGAGTATTACCGCCGGATAAACCGGCTTCATACAGGGCAGGCGGATTGTATCTCCTACTATGAGCGTAAACATTGCCGTGGCCGGGCCGCTATTCGCAATGATTTGTTATCCCGAGCGATCGGCAGCTATATACTGTTCCTTGATGCCGATGTCCTGCCGGATAATTCTGATTTTCTTGAAACCTATCTTGCCTGTATCAGGCAAGAAGAACCGGTTGTTTGCGGGGGGATCAGCTACCGGCGAAGGATACTGATGGAAAGGAAATATGATTTTTATCTGTATAAGGGAAAACGTACTGAATGGCTGTCGGCCAAGAAGCGTCAACTGGCTGCCTGGCGATATTTTTTTTCATCCAATGTGTTGATTAAACGTAGTATTCTTGCTCAAATCAGTTTTGATGAACGATTTTCCGGGTATGGGTATGAAGATATAGAATGGGGTATACGACTCGACAAGGCTTTCGGCATTCATCAAATAGATAATACCTGTTCCCACCTTGGTCTTATTGAAAAACAAAAAGCCTTCTCCCGTATGCGCAGCTCCATTGACAATTTTATGCTTTTACAAACAATCCACCCTGAAGTTTTTCATCAGACCGGGATCGCCGGCACGATTAAATTCCTACATGGATTCCCTTCGGTTCTGCTCCGGGCAATGGATGTAATCTGTTGCTGTGGCTTTCATGTTTCTCCCCTGCATTGGGTAAGTCTTTTTTTGTTTCAGTTGGATAAGGCAGTGCTCTTTGCCCGGGCTGCCGGGGAAAAGCGGAAAGGAACATGATTTCCATCGTCATCCCGACACGCAATGGTGAGCAGTCCCTGGACGAACTGCTGCGTCAACTGGAAGCTCAGAGCTGTGCCGCCGAGTTTGAAATCCTGGTTGTTGACTCTTCTTCAACAGATGCCACCAGGGAGATTGCCCGGCAACATGGAGCCCGGGTCGTAAAGATTTCCGCTTCTGAATTTGATCACGGCGCAACCAGATCCATGGCAGCCGAGCTGGCAACCGGTGAATTTATAGTTTTTTTGACTCAGGATGCCATTCCGGTTGATGAACACTGCATCAGTCATCTGGTTGCTCCCCTGCAACAGCACAGGGATATTGCCGTGACCTATGGCCGGCAGCTGCCAAAAGCGGATGCATCCATTTTTGCGCAACACTTACGGGCTTTCAACTATGACGAAAAATCCCGTATTCGCTGTTTTGAGGACAAGGATACCCTGGGGTTGAAAACCATCTTTGTTTCCAATTCCTGTGCTGCTTACAGGGCAACCGCGCTGGTATCTATCGGATATTTTGGCGGCGAGCATCTCTTTGCCGAGGATGCCTGTGCCGTCGCCCGTCTTCTGCAGCAAGGGTTTAAAGTTGCATATGTTGCAGAGGCCCTGGTTTTTCATTCTCATAATTACTCAGTTTTACAGGAGTTGCGGCGCTATTTTGACGTTGGCGCTTTCCATCGTCGACAACATTGGCTTATTGAAGAATTCGGTTCCGCCGGAGGAGCCGGGAGAAATTATGTTCGCTCGGAGTTTAATTGTCTGCGGAAACAAAATAAGTACTACCTGCTACCCTCTTTTTTCATTCGCAACCTGATGAAGCTTGCCGGTTATAAACTCGGGTATTATCATACTCTGCTGCCTGAAAGTATTATTCCCTTTTTGAGTATGAATCCGGCATGGTGGAAAAAAATAAAAAGTAGAAAAGATGGTCATAGTGGCTGAACAGATATGCTGAGTTGGAATTTACGCGAACGCAGTTCTCTTATTTATAAACTGCTCCATTTGATAGATTGCGGAGTTGTTTGCCTGTATCTTGCTGTTCTGGTTCTCCTGTACGGAATAGAATGGAACCCGTATTATACGGATCTTGAAATTTTCACCTTTATCCTCTGTTTTCTGAGTTTTGATTCTTTTCAGCTGTACAGGTCCTGGAGGGGGTGGAAGTACTATCGTGAATTTATCGTCATTCTGAAAGCCTGGGCAACCGTCGTTGGTATTCTACTCTGCTATTTCTTTCTTTTTAAGATATCATGGGCCTATTCCAGGGCAGTCTTCATATTCTGGTCGTTGACAACACCGTTATTGCTCTTTTGCTGTCACCTGGCTGTTAGAAATCTGTTGCGGCACTTTCGCCGACAGGGGAAAAATATTCGCCATGCAGTCATTGTCGGAGCCGGTGATCTCGGAGCACGTATGGCTGCCTATCTGGAGCAGATTC
>CAZURY010000011.1:0-5507 GCA_964623145.1 uncultured Desulfobulbus sp.
AGGATTGAGTTGATCCATCATAAAAAGAGGAACCAGGAGGTGATTTTTTGCTGATGGTTCTTCTTATCAGTGACCAGGTGTCTGCAATGGAGCATTTACTTCTGCCTCATCCGGAACCAGGCCACCTTTTTCCAGACCCGTGCATACTTCTCTTGCGGCATTCGATTTTGTTGGGTATTTTATAAGGTTTTTTAGATAATACCTGTTTGACGCCATCGCTATCCCGGGGGAGGGACGTATGGAAAAATCACCAAAAAGAGAGATGATAGGCCTTGAGGGCAGAGTTTTACTTGATACGCTCAGGCGCCTCCATCGTCGCGGTGCTGTTGAAAATATTACTAAACTCATCGGCAAGACACATCCTGCTGATCTTGCGTGGGTTTTCCGTTCGTTACCCCCTGCCGAGCAAAAAGATATTTTTCAGATTATTGCAGGGACGGGGAAGGTTTCTGATTTTTTAAGTGAGCTTGACTCTTCCATCATGGTTGAGCTTGTTGCTGGTCTGTCACCGGCATTTATGGCAGGAATTGTCAGTGAGATGGCCTCCGACGATGCGGCGGATCTTCTGGAAGCGCTTCCCGAAGAAATCGCCAGGGAAATTCGGGCCCACATGCAGACCGAGGAGCGTGAAGAGGTCGAAGAGCTTCTCAAGTATGATCCCGAGACCGCCGGCGGTATCATGTCGCCGGATTTCATGTATCTGGATGAGAATTTGACCGTTGAAGAAGCCATTAAAAAAGTCCAGAAACGCAGTGAAGAAAAAGAGATGGTTTTTTATCTCTATATTACCCACGGAGAAGGGCAGCTTGCCGGAGTCCTTTCCCTGCGGGAGTTATTGCTGCATCCAATGCATCGAAAGCTCAAAAATATCATGAACACCAACGTAATTTCGGTCACCACGGATACAGATCAGGAAGAGGTGGCCCATATTGTTTCCCAGTATAATTTGTTGGCCGTGCCGGTTGTCGATGCCACCTTCAAACTTGTTGGTATCGTTACGGTTGATGATATTATTGATGTTCTTCGTGAAGAGGCAACCGAGGACTTTCTGCAGATGGCCGGCGCCGGTAAGGAACAGGAAATTCTCCTCAAACCTTTGCATAAGAAAATTATGCTGCGGGCGCCCTGGTTGTTTGCCTCATGGATAGGCGGGGTAGGGGCCATGTTAATTATCAATTCATTTCAAGGCGAATTACAGAGGGTTCTGGCGCTGGCTTCCTTTATTCCTATTATCGCAGGTATGGGAGGCAATATAGCGACACAGTCTTCGACTATTATTGTCCGGGGACTGGCAACAGGGCGAGTTAATATGAACCAGTTTCTACGGATTGTGGGTAAGGAACTGGCAGTCGGTGTGGTCCTGGGATCACTGTTTGGGCTCCTTCTTGGGGTATTGGCCTATTTCAAGTACGCCTCACCTTTGTATCTCGGACTTGTAGTCGGCCTTTCCGTTGCCATTGTTATGACAATGGCTGCAACGGTGGGGACTCTGGTACCAATGGTTTTAAAAAAATTCAACGTGGATGCTGCTGTTGCCACCGGACCGTTTATCACGACCACCATTGATGTGCTTGGAGTCACCCTCTATTTTTCCATAGCCAAATTTTTTCTGCATCTGTAAAGGCTCCTGCCATGGCTAAACAATTTATGTCCCGGTTCGGGCGCATTTCACCGGTTATCATCTACCTGCTTCTTGGGGCCGGGGGATGGCTCCTGTATCAAACCTTTCAACCATCCCTCAATGATCCAAGCGCCCTGCCCAGAGCTGTCATTGCCCGCGGAGATCTTGCCGAAGATGAGAAAAATACCATTGAAGTCTTTAAACATGCTGCTCCCTCTGTAGTCTATATTACCTCCATTGCCCTGCGGCGTGGATTGTTCAATTTGAATGTCTATGAAATACCCCAAGGCACTGGTTCCGGTTTTATCTGGGATAAAAAGGGACGCATTGTCACTAATTATCATGTTATTTCCGATGCCAACCGACTGGAGGTCACCCTTGCTGATCATTCCACCTGGAAGGCTGTTCTGGTCGGCGCCGCGCCGGATCGAGATATTGCTGTCTTGCAGATATCAGCCCCGAAAAGTAAATTATATCCCATTGTCATCGGCGAATCAGATGATCTGCTGGTGGGACAGAAGGTTTTTGCCATCGGGAATCCTTTTGGCCTTGACCAGACCTTGACCACCGGCGTTGTCAGTGCACTTGGCAGGGAGATAAAATCCGTCACCGGGCGAACCATATCCGGGGTAATCCAGACCGATGCCGCCATTAACCCGGGAAATTCCGGCGGCCCTCTACTTGACAGCGCCGGCAGACTGATTGGTGTTAATACGGCAATTTACAGCCCTTCCGGAGGCAGCTCCGGGATTGGCTTTGCCGTTCCTGTGCATGAAGTTAACAGTGTTGTTCCACAGGTGATACGGCATGGGCGCTTAATCCGTCCTGGATTGGGTATCAGCCTTGCCCCGAAAAGGCTTGCTGTTGAGTTTGGTCTGCCCGGAGTGCCTGTTCTGAAAGTGCAGCCGGGGTCAACAGCCCAAAAAGCCGGCTTGCGAGGCGTCAGCCAAGTACAGGGAGGGATGATACTTGGTGATTGCATTCTGGCTGTGGATGGAAAGAAAGTACATGATTATAATGAATTGCGTGATTATCTTGAACAGCATGAGGTCGGAGACACAGTTACCCTGACCATTATGCGTAATGGAAAAGAGCAGGATCTTACTGTTACCCTTGAGGCTATGGAATAGCCGGCATGGGTGGACCGGTTAAGGAGATTTTCGTGAAGTTATCGAGGCCAAAAAGAAGATTTTTTATCCTTGTCGTGGCCTTGTTGGTTGCCGGGCTTTATTCAAAATATCCGGGCCTGCTCCATGGCGATTATGCAGATAACAACATTGCCGGACAACAGAGCGCCATCACCGCTGCCTATAGAGCACGAAAGAGTAATGTTCAGGTCAGCGGAAAAGGAGTTGTCACCAGGGTTCTTCCCGATGACTTGCAGGGGATACGACACCAGAAATTTATTCTGCAGCTTCCTTCCGGACAAAGTCTGCTGGTTGCCCATAATATTGATCTTGCTCCCCGAATACAAGGTTTGCGGAAGGGGGATCGGGTTTCCTTTGCCGGTGAATACGAGTGGAATAACAGGGGTGGAGTCCTGCACTGGACCCACAAAGACCCCCATGGCCATCATGCCGATGGCTGGCTCAGGCGCGGGGGCACATTGTATCAATAAAAATACCGGCTGGATGTAAAAATACCCCCCCTTACTGGTGCATAACCTCCAGGACGCCATTGATAATGCCGGCAGCGTCTATACCCGCATCCTTCCACAGTACAGCCTGAGGTCCTTGCTCAATGAAGGTGTTTCCGTACCCCAGCAGGCGAATCGGAATATTAATGTGTAACTCGATCAACATCTGGAGGACAGCGCTGCCGAAACCGCCTTTTTTTACATTGTCCTCAATCGTGACCATCCGGCCGGTTTTCCTTGCCCAGTGACTGATCAGCTCATTATCAAGAGGCTTGATGAAACGCGGATTGATGACTGCAGCGCTGATACCCAGTTTATCCAGGCCGTCCGCTGCCGCCAGGGCTGGATATACCCTGTTGCCGATGGGCAGAAGCAGGACATCGTCTCCCTCCCGAAGCAGTTCTCCTTTTCCTATGGCAAGGTTTTTTTCAGGATCCTCAAGCTCAGTCCCGAACCCTCCCCCGCGCGGATAGCGCAGGAGTACAGGACCATCATGGTTGATCGCCGTGTACAGCATGTGCTGCAGCTCGTTTTCATCTTTTGGCGCCATCATGGTCAGATTGGGAATACAGCGAAACAGGGACAGGTCGAACACGCCATGATGCGTGGGACCATCATCGCCGACCACACCGCCGCGATCAAGGGCCAGGGTAACAGGCAGGTTGGGCAGGCAGACATCATGGATGACCTGGTCCATGGCCCGCTGCATAAATGTTGAGTATACAGCGACCACGGGTCGCATTCCTTCCATGGCCTGGCCTGCGGCAAAGGTAACTGCATGCTGTTCGGCGATTCCCACATCAAAAAAGCGCTCGGGAAACTCTTTGCTGAATTCCATGAGTCCTGTGCCGGCCGGCATGGCAGCGGTGATAGCGGTGATACGACGGTCCTTGCGGGCCAGGGTGCAGAGGGTGTTGCCAAAGACTTTGGTATAGGCGATAGCGCCTCCCGAACTTTTGGCCTTTCCGGTTGTGATATCAAAGGGTCCAACGCCATGATAATCACCTGGATTGCTCTCCGCCGGTTCATACCCTTTGCCCTTGGTCGTTAAGACATGCACGAGCACGGGGCCGTGGCTGTGTTTTTTGACGTTTCTAAGAGTGGTGATCAGGTCTTCAAGATTGTGACCTGGAATCGGTCCCACATACTGAAATTTCAAGGCCTCAAACAGCATGCCCGGCGTAAGAAATGCCTTCAGGCTCTCTTCACTCTTACGGAGTAACTGCAAGATATTTTCACCGACCGAGGGCAGAGCCATGAGCGAGTTTTCGATGTGGTCACGCAAGCGCCGGGCGGTTTTGCCGGTGAGTTTTTTGTTGAGAAAACTGGACATGGCGCCGACATTGGGGGAGATTGACATCTCATTGTCGTTGAGGATGACAATAAGATCCTTATCCAGATGTCCCGCCTGATTCAGTCCCTCAAAGGCCAGTCCGGCAGTCATTGATCCGTCGCCGATCACCGAGATAACCTTTCGGCAATTATTTTTCAGACATTTGCCGACGGCAATTCCAAGACCATAGGAAATGGATGTGGAACTGTGCCCTGTTTCCACAACATCATACGGACTTTCTTCCCGCTTGGGAAAGCCGCTGAGTCCCTGGTGCTGGCGCAGGGTATGAAATCTGTCCCGTCTGCCGGTAAGTAGTTTATGCGCATAGGTTTGGTGGCCGACATCCCATATAATTTTGTCATCAGGCGTGTCAAAGACATAATGCAGGGCAATGGTCAGCTCAACCACCCCAAGACAGGGTGCAAGGTGTCCACCTGTCTCAGCAACTGTATGGATGATTTTCTCGCGCAATTCTCCAGCTAAAACTTCCAGTTGCTGCTGGGTCAGCTTGCGAAGATCAATGGGAGAATCTATGGTGTCAAGCAGGCTGGTCTGTGGGTCTGCCTGTGTGTTCATCATAAGCATATAGTGGTAACCGGATAATAGTTAATGAATGAGAAAAAGGACGGGAAATGCAGCTGCGGTTATTTTGAGGAAACATTTTCCTCAAAGGATTCCGCCTGCAATCGATCATCCTTTTTGAGTAACAGCTCCACCCTGTTTTTTGCCTCTTCAAGCTTATGGTTGCAAAACTCGACCAGGGTAATACCCTCATCAAATTTTTTTAAACTTTTTTCAAGGCTGAGTTCACCCTCCTCAAGCTCATCGGTGATGGCCTCAAGACGGGATAGCGCATTTTCAAAGGTTTTTTTAGCCATAACCTGGTATCAGGCAAGAATTTAGATTTTAATAAAAAG
>CAZURY010000011.1:5607-6716 GCA_964623145.1 uncultured Desulfobulbus sp.
TTTAGATTTTAATAAAAAGAACAGATTTGAGGACCCGGGCAAATGCAACATTCCTGGTCATCGTCCAGGCATATTCTTTTCAGCGCCGTTTTTACATGTGATGAAATCCAGTCCTTGTTAACTGTCGGACTTTACAAAACGATACTGCAGAGATAATCTATATATAGTAATCCGTAATTATATCGCTTTCAAGGGTTCTTTTTCATGCCCCATATTCTCGATGCATTTGATAATTGGCTGCGTGTAGAGCGTGGCTACTCGCCACGAACGGTTGACTCCTATCTCTCCGATGTCAAAGAACTGTATGGCTTCAGCCGTCAAGGGAACCCCTCTGATCCTTGGCAGACAGAGACCTTGCGTAGTTTTGTCGGATCCCTGCATGGGAAGAATTGCAGCGCATCTGTTGCCCGCAAGCTGTCGGCGCTCCGAACCTTTTTCAGATACCTCCAGATGAAGGGGGAAATCGAAAAAAATCCGCTCCAGGGTATTGCCAACCCTCGACTGGTTCGCTATATTCCTTCGTTTTTGACCGTGGATGAGGTCTTTTGTCTTCTTGATGCGCCCGGGAAAGAGAAGTTTGCCTTGCGCGACAAGGCCATAATGGAACTGCTCTATGCAACCGGTATGCGGGTTTCCGAACTGGTATCCTGCAATATCGGGGACCTTGATTTTGATACGGGGATGGTTAAGGTTACGGGCAAAGGACGAAAGGAGCGTATTGTTCCTTTCGGCAGGGCGGCTGAAGAAGCGCTGCATCGTTATTTTCCCCAGCGGAAAAGCCTGATTACAGGCAGGGCGGCCAGGGGGCATCCACCAGAACAAAAGGCTCTTTTTTTAAACAGCCGGGGTACACGGCTCACGGCGCGCAGTGTGGAGCGGTTGATTCATGCCTATGGTCAACAGGCTGGTATCCAGGTGACGGTCACCCCCCATGCCCTGCGTCATTCCTTTGCCACTCATCTGCTCGAAATGGGGGCTGATCTGCGTACCGTGCAGGAATTACTCGGCCATGTCAGTTTGTCGACAACCCAGAAGTACACCCATGTTAATATGGAACATCTGACCCGGGTCTACGATGCAGCGCATCCACTGGCCCGAAACGGGAAAGA
>CAZURY010000011.1:6816-9543 GCA_964623145.1 uncultured Desulfobulbus sp.
ATGCCATTGAGGTACCATGCAACAGATACGTTCAACCACAATCCTTGCCCTTCGCCATAACGATGAAGTGGTCGTCGCCGGTGACGGTCAGGTCAGTCTTGGTCCCACGATAATAAAACATCAGGCCCGCAAGGTCAGACGGCTTTATCACGACAAGGTGATTACCGGTTTTGCCGGATCAACAGCCGATGCCCTGACGCTGTACGACAAGCTTGAACAGAAGCTCGAACAGTTTAACGGTAATTTACTGCGTTCTGCAGTGGAACTGGCCAAGGACTGGCGCACAGACAAATACCTGCGACGCCTGGAAGCCATGCTCATTGCCGTTAACCAGGAGAGTTCTTTACTGCTTTCCGGCACCGGTGACGTTATAGAGGCCGATGACGGTATTCTTGCAATCGGCTCCGGAGGGCCCTATGCCCAGGCCGCTGCCACAGCCCTTGTTCGGCACAGTGACCTGGATGCGGAAGCCATTGCCCGGGCGGCAATGGAAATTGCCGGTTCCATTTGTGTCTATACCAATCAGCAGATTCTCATCGAGAAAATTTGAATCAGCGGATGGTTTTTTTGTTAACCGGTCCGGCTGGATCAGAAGCCACAACAACATATGAAACTTGAGGTAATGAAAATTCAGAGTTATTCACCCTGAGAGGAGATACAAATCGAGCGACAAGCCATCTCTCAATCATTGATTTTCTTACATAAATTTTTCTTACATAAATAATTCAATCGAAAATTCATGGAAAAGAAAGAACCTTCGCTTACCCCCAGGGAGATCGTTGAGGCCCTGGATCGCTATATAATCGGCCAGGATGATGCCAAACGTTCCGTGGGCATTGCCTTGCGTAACCGTTGGCGCAGGCAGCAGGTTGATCCCCGGCTGCGCGATGAAATAGCGCCGAAAAATATTATAATGATTGGGCCAACCGGGGTCGGCAAGACAGAGATTGCCCGCAGGCTTGCTCATCTTGCCCGCTCTCCTTTCCTCAAGGTAGAGGCTTCCAAGTTCACCGAAGTCGGTTATGTCGGTCGTGATGTTGAATCCATGGTGCGTGATCTGCTGCAACTTGCAATTAATATGGTTTCAAAGGAAGAGGAACAAAATGTATCTGAAAAAGCAGAGCAGGTGGCTGAAGAAAGATTGCTCGATCTTCTGCTGCCCACTGCCGGAGCACGACCCCCTGAACCACCCTCCCCGGGCAGCGACGGTGTCCTGGCGCTGGATTACCTGGGTGGAGAGCCGGCCGCTGAGACCACGCGGCATGACAGGAGCCTGACTCGGGAAAAACTTCGTCGTATGCTGCATTCCGGAGAATTGGACAAGCGGTTGGTTGAGCTGGATGTAACCGCACCCGCCTCCGCACCAATGGTTGAGGTTTTCTCCGCCTCCGGCATGGAAGACATGCAGTCTTCTTTGCAGGATGCCTTTTCCAAGTTTTTTCCCAAGAAAAAACAGAAGCGAAAAGTTTCCGTTCCCGAGGCTCTGGAATTTCTCAAGAAAGAAGAGGCCGAACGTCTGGTAGACATGGAAAGCGTCACGGAAAGGGCTATCAGGAAAACAGAACAGTCCGGGATTATCTTTCTTGACGAAATCGATAAGATTGCCTCCAGGGGAGGGAGTGGTTCCAGCTCTCCCGAGGTCTCCCGTGAAGGTGTCCAGCGTGATCTTTTGCCCATTGTTGAAGGAACAACGGTCCATACCAAACATGGTATGGTGCGCACCGATCATATTTTGTTTATAGCCAGCGGCGCCTTTCATCTGAGTAAGCCTTCCGATCTGGTTCCGGAGCTGCAGGGTCGTTTTCCAATCCGGGTTGAATTGAATGCCCTGGGGGAAAAAGAGTTTTTCAGGATACTGACCGAGCCGCAGAACGCATTGCTTAAACAATATATTGCCCTACTGGCCACCGAGGGAATAGACTTAATTTTTGAAGATGAAGCTGTACATGCGATGGCTGCCATTGCCGTTCAGGTCAACCAGAAAACAGAAGATATCGGCGCCCGCAGACTTCATACCATTATGGAACGGGTACTGGACGAACTTTCTTTTGATGCGCCGGAGCGAAAAGAGAAAGTCTTTACTGTTACGGCCGACTATGTTCGCCGTCAGTTGGCTGATATTTCCGAAAATGAAGATTTGAGCAGGTATATCCTATAGATTGATAAACTGATCCGGGAGGGGATCATGAATTTCCACATTGAAGACGATTTAAAGTACTGTCCGCGTTGCAAAGACGAATACAGGGCGGAAATAGAAACCTGTGCTACCTGCCGGATTACCTTGCTCAGTGGAGTGGCCATGCGGGCAATGCTTGAGGAAAAAAACAAGGCCAGGGCCGGCAGGAGCATGGAGATCAGCCCGGACGATGAGCTGGTTGATATCCGCAAAGGTCCGGTTCTGGCAATGAAGGAATTGCAGAAGATATTGGCCGATCATTTATTACCGGCTCTTGTCATCAGCGAGAAGGGCGGGTGCGGTCAAGGCTGCTGCGGAGCCGAACTCCTGCTCAGGGTACGGCTGAATGATATTCAGGAGGTGATGGCCGTCCTGGAAGAAGAACATGTCCGCTCTACCGGTCTTCGGGATCATGACACCAGTTATGCGGATGCAGTGTTTAATACCCATGCGGAACAGGCGACCTGTCCTGCGTGCGGTTGCACGTTTCCGACAACGCAACCAACCTGCCCGGATTGCGGACTTTGCTTTGCATAACAGAGCTGTTGCGA
>CAZURY010000011.1:9643-13551 GCA_964623145.1 uncultured Desulfobulbus sp.
GTGCTCGGTTTTTTTGTTGTACCAGCCCCGGCCTTTTTCCTTTTTTCTATGTACTTCGGTTGGTTTCATCAGAATCTGTAATCCATTGTCTCCACAGAGCCCGGTCATGGAATGAAGGAATTCAGGTGTTGGCTGGATAGCCATGTCTTTGAGCACATCAATGTCTACTTCACCACGGCCATCAAAATGCAGTGTTAAATGCACCGGCACTTTGCCGTGAAAGGTATACAGCATTTCCTTGATTTCTTCCATGTGCCGGCGTGAGGTTTTTGCAGCCTGCAATCGGATGATTGTTTTTTCCGTGTATTTTGCATAGGCATCGGCGAGTCGATCGATTGACTGGGCTATGACTTTGGCGCCTCGCTCTCCCTGTTGCACAGTACCCAAAACAATAAGAGGCTCTTCGCTGCCGAGCAGGTGGGAGCATTGTTCAAAAGTTGACGGAAAAACAATGACCTCTACTCTGGAGGTCATGTCCTCGAGCACGGTAAAGGCCATGCGGTCACCTTTCCTTGACTTATGCTCCTTGACCTGCTGGATTAACCCCCCAACCCTGACTGGCTGGCCGTCGCGCCACCCTTCAAGGTGTTCGATATCCGTATCAACCACCCGTTTTATATCATCCATAACCGACTCCAGGGGGTGTCCGGTGAGGAAGAAGCCAACCGTATCTTTTTCATAGGTGAGTTTCTTCAGCTCAGGCCAGTCTTCGATATCCGGCAGTTCAATCTCCTGCCCGCTGTCTTTGGCCTGTTCCGTGCCGGTCAGAGAAAAGAGATTCATCTGACCGCTTAACCGGTCACGTTGTACAGCCTTGGCATGATCAAGTGCCTGGTCAAGTACTTCCATATATTGGGCCCGTTTGCCGCCCAATGAATCAAAAGCGCCGGCCTTGATCAGGCTTTCAATCACCTTGCGGTTGACTCTGGCGGAATCTATTCTGCCGCAGAAATCGGCAAGGGAGGAATAGACGCCATTTTTCTCCCGTTCTTCTATTATGGAATCAAGCGCTGCTCCGCCTACGTTTTTCACAGCAGCCAGGCCAAAGCGAACGCGGTCATTGATGACCGTAAAATCATCGAACGACTCATTGATGTCCGGGGGCAGGACCGGTATATCCATTGATTTGCATTCATTGATATATTTAACGACCTTGTCGGTGTTATCAACATCGCAGGAAAGCAGAGCGGCCAGAAACTGGGCAGGATAATGGGCCTTCAGATAAGCGGTTTGATAGGCGATAAGAGCATAAGCGGCGGAATGGGATTTGTTGAACCCGTAGCCTGCAAATTTCGCCATCAGATCAAAGATATATTTGGCCTTATCCTCAGGGATATTGTTTTTTGCAGCCCCCTGCATGAATTTACCACGCTCTTCTTCCATGACCTCGGGGATTTTCTTTCCCATGGCGCGCCTGAGAATATCGGCATCGCCCAGGCTGTAGCCGGCCAGGATGTTGGCAATCTTCATGACCTGTTCCTGATAGACAATGACCCCGTACGTTTCTTCAAGAACCGACTGGATCTGGGGAAGCGGGTATTCGGCAGGCCGTCTTCCATGTTTGGTTTCAACAAAGGTGTCCACCATGCCTGAGTCAAGAGGTCCAGGTCGATACAGAGCAACAAGCGCAATCAGGTCGCTGAACTGTTCCGGAGCCATTTTAATAAGCAGCTCACGCATGCCGTCACTTTCGAGCTGGAAGACACCAAGACTGTCACCTTTACAGAGAAGCGAATAGGTGCGGGGATCGTCCATGGGTATCCTGGCCAGATCAACATCCAGGCCGATATCCTTTTTGATGAGTTTTAATGCCCGGTCGATGACCGTCAAGGTTTTGAGACCAAGAAAATCAAACTTTATCAGTCCGGTTTTCTCGGTGTACTTCATGTCATACTGGGTAAGAACCTCCTTGTTCGGGCCAACGCAGAGCGGCAGATATTCAACCATGGGCTTGGGTGAGATCACCACGCCTGCGGCATGGATGGTCTTATGCCGGGAGAGTCCTTCAAGGGTCTGGGAAACGGTGAGCAGTTCCCGGATGGAGTCGTCTTTCATGGCCTCTCGGAGCCGGGGTTCCTTGTCGATGGCTTTTTTAAGCGTGATTTTCAGCTCGTCGGGAACCAGCTTGGCTATCCGGTCAACCGTGGGCAGTGGTATTTCCAGAACCCTGCCCACATCACGCAGAACAGCCCGCGCCTTCATGGAACCGTAGGCAACTATCTGGGCGACGTGTTTGGCGCCGCCGTAACGTTTGCGAACATATTCTATTACCTCGTCACGTCGTTCCTTGCAGAAATCGACATCAAAGTCGGGCATGGACTGACGTTCAACATTGAGGAAACGCTCAAATATAAGGCCGTAGGGTATCGGGTCAATATCGGTTATGAACATGCAGAAAGCAGCCAGACTGCCGGCTCCGGAACCGCGTCCCGGTCCGACCGGAATTTTTTCTTTTTTTGCCCAGGTGATAAAATCAGCGACAATAAGAAAGTATCCGGCAAAGCCCATGGTGCGAATGACCTCTATTTCCATGGTCAGCCGGTCCTTGTACTGTTGTTCCAGCTGCGGACTCACCTCCTGCAGTTCGCGCAAATGGTCAAGGCGGGTGGTTAATCCCTCCCAGCAGGCCTTTTCAAACAAGGTTTCAAGGCTTTCACCTTCAGGGACCGGAAAAATTGGAAAATGATGATCGCCAAAGGAGAGTTCAAGGTTACAGCGTTCGGCAACTTCCAGGGTATTACTGACAGCCTCCGGACAGTAGGAGAAACGCTCTGTCATTTCCATCGGCGATTTAAAGTAAAGCTCATCGGTGGAAAAACGAAATCGTTTAGGGTCGTTTATGGTTTTACCGGTCTGGATGGAGAGCAGGACCTCGTGGGCATAGGATTCTTCCCGGCCAAGGTAATGACAGTCATTGGTTGCCACCAGCTTGATGCCAAGTTCTTTGCCAAGTTCCATCAACCCGTTATTGGCAATGGTCTGCTCGGCAATACCGTTTTCCTGGATTTCAAAGTAAAGACGGTCACCGAAAATTTTCTGCAGCTCAATGGCCTTTTCCCTGGCCCCATCCTTGTCATTATGGGTAATACGCCAGGGGATTTCGCCGTGCAGGCAGGCGGTCAGGGCTAAGAGACCTTCCTGGTGCTCGATAATTGCATCCTGATCAATCCGTGGTTTGTAGTAAAATCCTTCGGTCTGGGCAATGGTGGCCAGTTTCATCAGATTTTTATAACCGGTTTCATTCATGGCAAGCAGTACCATATGAAAGTTATGACCTGCTGTTTTGTCATGGAGAAGCCGACTTTTCTGGGCCACATAAAATTCACAGCCGATAAGAGGTTTTATGCCGGCCTTTTTGGCTTTTTCATAAAACATCAGGGCGCCGTACATGGCGCCATGATCAGTGACGGCCACTGCCGGCATGTCATATTCCAGGCTGCGGCTTATAAGGTCATCAAGACGGATTGCGCCGTCGAGCATGGAAAACTGGGTATGGACATGAAGATGAACAAAAGGTGCGGACATAAGAGTAGTTGGTCTATGGGAACGGGTTGAGTTGTTTAGAGCATCATGCTGTTTTATACATTCACAGCATACAAAATTTACCGTTGCCTTGGCAATCCTCGCACGCTTTCAAGCAGAGCGTCGGTAAAGTCAGCGTCTTCGATTGCAGCTCCAGTCAGATCGGCTTTTATCAGATTGGCGCCTTTCAGGTTGGCGCCACGCAGGTTGGCGCCACGCAGGTCAGCTCCGGGTAGATTGGCATAGGAAAGATCGGCGCCCGCAAGATCAGCGCCCTGCAGGTCAGCCCGACGCAGATTTGCCATTCGTAAAAGTGCCCCTTTCAAGTTGGCGCCCGCAAGTTGCGCACCCACAAGATCAGCTTTTTTGAGGTCGGTTTCCGCAAG
>CAZURY010000011.1:13651-16551 GCA_964623145.1 uncultured Desulfobulbus sp.
TCACCCGGGTATTGGACGCCATTGTATTTAACCACCCCGTTACCCGTGGCAAGATGATACTTGCCACCGGATGCAAGTACCTGATAGCAGAGCAGGTCACCGTACCACCAATGAGTCATCCGCATGCAGAGTTCTGCATCTTCACTGACATCCCATCTGCCGAGGTCTTTGTTGTTATAAATGTCCTTACCGAAGATCGTTCCCGAGTGGTCAAAATAAAGATAAGAATCTTCGTTAAAGGAGTGGAGAAACAGGGTATTGCCGTCAACAAGCTTGAGTACGGACTCGGGAGACAAGGGCTTGGCGCCGGTTTTTTGCTCAAGCGTTTTAACACTGGTCGGCCCGCAGCCGGCAAGAAGAACAAGACAACACAAGAGAGGGAGATATTTCATTTGCATGACCTGGTATGTTGATTGCTTTATGGCAACCTTGAAAAATTCTCTTTTCGCCCGATCTCTATCTTACAGAAAAATGAAAAATGCTCACATATGACGAATATGTTGCGCTTTTTAATTTTTCTATTCCTTGACCTCGAACGAAAATTCTAATTTTTCAAGGCACCCCTATGTCGGGACCGGCGGTCAGAGTGCGAACAGAAACTATCAGGATAATGCGCCGGGCCGTTTTTCCGACCCATACTTCACCCTGTTGTCGACGCCTGCTCATTCAATAATCGTATTATGCAAAGAAACAGGGTGCAGGGGGTGATAAACAAATACAAAGCGATACAAACAGTGAAAAATCAGCACGTTACCGTTGGCGGACCGTGAAAGTTCCACTGGTTATTCTACACAGTTCCTGAATTTTGTACACGAAATTCTTTTGATACTATGCCGGATTGTCCGGCAGGATGTCAGTACCTGCCGGTGAACGTTACCATTGACGGACGGTTTTTCATACATGGGGGCCAAAGCGTTCTCTGATTTTGGCCAGCGGCACAAGGTCGGACTTTCTTTCGGAAGGGGTGAGAAATGAGAGCAGTTTTGTTTTGAGCACCGTTGGATTGAGTTCCGAGTCAATGGCAATGATGCCTTCCATAATGATTTTTTGCAGGAGGAGTTCCTGGTTGGTGCGTTCTCGAAGATTTGCGGCAAAGGGAACAAAAAAGAAATTGGAAAAGATGAGACCGTACAGGGTCGAGGTCAGGGCTACCGGCACAGTTGCCAGGATGACTGACGTATCTCCGATACCGGCCAGCATGGAAATCAGGCCGACGACCGAGCCGATAATGCCAAATGCCGGAAAAAAATCGCCAATGGTTCGTAAAACACGTTCACTGTCCTCGCGTCGCAATTTAAAAAAATACATTTCCGTGTTGAGGATATCACGAATCTGGGATGGATCATAATTGTCAACCAGGCAGCCAAGGCCGCGGCGGAGAAAGAGAATAGATGTTTCCTGTTCCACATCCTGGAGAGAAAGCACACCCTGTACTTTGGATTTTATGGCAAGATCAATCAGGATGTCGACAATTTCAGCCTCTGATTTGATTCTGTGCCGGTATGAAGCCTTGACGACCTTAAAAGTGATCAGCAACCTGTCGAGGCGGAAACTAAGCAGGGCGGCGGTAGCGCTGCCCCCGACAACAATCAGGAATCCGGCAAGGTTGAAATACATGTCCACATTGCCTTTAATGAAAAAACCGGCAACAAAGAGAAATACGCAAAGAAGAATGCCAATGGTGTTGAGTCGTTTCATTTGATGTTTTGTTTGGTTGCTGATTGTGCTGGTGGCGGTTCCCTGGAGATAATTATTTCCACGCGCCTGTTAGCCTTGCGGTTCGCCGCCGTGGTATTGGGTTTAACCGGGCGAAAATAACTGTAACCCGTGACAACAAAATGGCTTGCCGGAATATGGCCGGCTTCGATAAGAAACCTGGCCACCCGGCCGGCACGGGCTGTGGAAAGCTCCCAGTTGCTGGAATATTTTTCAGAGTGCATGGGCATGGAATCCGTATGGCCGATAACATTAATCATGTAGGGCGTTTGTCGAATGATGGGGATGAGTTTGCGCAGAGACTTTTTTGCCTGTTTGGTCAGGTCTGCCTGGCCCGAGGGAAAGAGAAGATCGCCGGTCAGGACGATACGCATTGTTTTGTCGGGTATCAGCTCAACAGAGGCAAATTTTTCAAGTTTTTCATCAGCCACCGTAATCTTTGACAGGTCATACATTCTGGTGATGATGGTCTCCGGTTTTGGCACATCTTGCGCGGTTTTCTGAAGCCGGAGAAGGGGAGCTGATTCTTCCGGTGCGCTCTTTTCTTTGTCTGAAGGTTGGTTGGAATCCGTTTTCGTCGGTTCAGGGGGCGCTGGTGGTATCTGTTTGCCAGTTCTTGTTTCTTCGAGCTTTTTTTGTTCCGCTACTTTCTTCCCTTCTATTTTCTTCCCTTCTATTTTCTTCCCTTCAAATTTTTTTCCTTCAAATATAGCGTCAATATCCTGGTCATCAATGGCCACAGGCTTTGTTTGTTCAACTTTTGTCTTTTTCAGTTGAATCGTCTGTTTACTTGAAATGGACGGGCTGATGGGATGAAAGGGCAGGGCAGGTGTTGCCGGTTGAGGGATGGGCATTGATGTTCCGGCAAGGACTTCCGGGTTTTCTTCGCTTAAAAATTCGCGATGTGCCAGCTGGTAGACAAAAAGGGTGAGAAAAAGGATGAACATGGTCATCATCAGGTCTGACCAGGCAACGGACCAGTGGGTGGACGTTGGCGTGCGGGAACGAAAAAAGGTGTCGTCTACAACAAAAACAGGGTGACTGGACGGGGAAGATTTTTTTGTCCCGGTCCGTGTCACCAGTTCCACAGGCTCACCCAATATTTTTTCGGCGGATGATATTTCTTTATTTCTCTCCTGCTCCATATCAAGTCATTATCGGTTATCTACAGGAAAAAATAAAGA
>CAZURY010000012.1:0-10573 GCA_964623145.1 uncultured Desulfobulbus sp.
GCAAATTCTGTCCGCTGGGTTTTATTCTAAAAAAATTAGGTATCCCGGAACAACGGTCCCGTAACCTGCCGGCCTCTTGATAATTACCCGCTCCTAAATTGAACGTTTAACTCCTGAGTTAGGACTCTGTTTCCCTCAGGTGCGGAACTCCCACATATCGAGGGTATGCATGCGCCGATTTTCTTTGAATGCACTTCCACCTGAATTGAGCGATTTTCATTTCGCCCCAAGCTATAGGTTTTATGCTGTTTCATTGTAGTTAAATCCTACATGGGACAGCGTAAGGCCTGCGGATTGAGGATGAAATGGAGCTCCAATATGGTTCCATTCACCTACAACAAATTAAAAAGAAATTACCTGTAATCATTTACCTTTTTTAAATTTACCGGTAAACGAGTCTGCGAGACTCCGGGTAAATGAAACGCTCAATTTAGTTTCAGTCTTCCTGCAAGCTCCCGATATAGGTAAAGCGAATATCCTTACCATTTTTACTGATGCCGGTCAGGTAGACCGAATTCATCCCCCGGTGGTCATTCGGCCCAAACGTAATTTTTATCCCTCCGGCATCATAATCAGTCATGGTTTCCAGGGCGGCCCGAATGGAATCAGATGTTACCTTGCCGTTTATTGCCGAAACAGCCTGATGAAAAATTTTAGCGGCAATATAGCCTTCCAGGCTGACAAATCCGTATGCGCCGTCACCCAGATCATGCTGGTATTCCCTGACAACGGCAAGGGAAGAATCCCATGGATCCGGCACCACCTGACTGACGAAAACATTGTCTGTTTTATGCAGCCTGGTGGCCAGACCCATGGAACCGACAAAGGAAATATTTATCATCGGTCCGTTAAACCCAAGATCATGCCACTTGTTGATGGCTGTCGCGCAGGGCCTGTACGCCCCGACAAGAATCACAGCCTGGACACCATTGCCCTTGATCTGCCGGACACCCTGCCCCACGGAGACGGTATTACGCCTGTAGTTGGGCACACTCTTCCAGAACTTGCGCCACTCTTTTTTCGGCGCATCAGCAGCGGGAATCTCCGGGACAGCGGGAATAATTTTAATTCCCTTAACAAGTTTTTCCGCGCGAACAGCGCCACGGACACCGGCCAGGCCAAAGGCATCGCGCTGTACAAAAAGGCCGATTTTTGTAATGCCCAGATCATCTCTGAAATGACGCATCATATTTTCAATTTCCGCGTTATAACTGCCGCGCACGGAAAAAGAATAGGGGTTGATATTCACATCGCTCAAAAAAGACGCGCCGGTAAATGCGCCAAAAAAGATTTTCTTGTTCAATGTGGCCAAAGGCACCGCTACCTTTGAGGTCGGGGTCCCCACATAACCAAACAGCGCGTCAACCCCCTGACTTATAAATTCCTGAGTATTTGCCCGGCAACGGCCCGGTTCGTAACCATCATCCTTTACTTTAAGCATAATTTCCGGGGCATGGCGGGCAAAATAACCATTTGCCCCTCTGTGCATCTCCGTGCCAAGAAATGAGGTGGGACCTGTAAGGGCACATGACTCGCCCAACGTCACTGTCTCACGTCCCGACACCGTCGAGATACTTGACAGTAAAAAGAAACAACAGACGATTACCAAAAAAAAATTTCCTTTCATTGTTTTTGCCTTGTGCGGGTTGACATAACCTGGGTTAAAAGTTGGTTCAACAAATCTCATTGGCCAAATAATTGTTGCGTGCGGGATACCCACCTGTTGCAGTAATGCGCGCCTTGCGGATTACTGATCCGCAAACACCCCGAATTTAATCGTCCATAAACACTCAAGAACCGGACCGTAATCAATCGGCGCTTCCCAGCCTGCAATATGTGCTTTCTCCGCCGGTTTTGACTTGGTTCCCAAATCGATCAATGCCCTGGAAACCTTTTCTCCTAACTTTGCATCGACATGGGCAAGTCTTGCCAGGGGCCATTCCGGATAGAGCCTGGTGGAGTGGACAAAGGGAAAATCATCGTCAATCTTGTGGATGATCCGAAAGTCCGCCATATTAATTTTTCCCTCGTCAGCCATTCGTTCAAGGGTATCACTGCGTACAGTGCCCACATCAATTTTTTTGCTCAAGACGGCCTTGACAACCTTATCATGGGTCTTCAATTCGAGATATTTCGTGCAATCCTTTTCCGGATTAATGCCGTTTTTCTGCAGCAGATATTTTGCCATATGCAGTCCGCCGAATGACGAATGTTTGACAAACCCGAATCGCTTGCCCTTGATGTCGGATAATTTGGAGATGGGACTTGATTTAAGTACCAGTAGCACCCCGCCGAACTTGTCAACAGCTTCACCGTTTCGCAGGTTAATCATGGTGTTAATGGCTTCAACTTCATATTTTTCCTGCATTTCGATAAACAGGGCGGGGTTGGCAAGCAGAAAATCAATATCCCTGTTCTTGACCGCCTGATCAATACTGGCAAATTTTAATGGCACAATTATGAACTGATCCCCTAATTTCTTGCTTAAATAGGCGCCGTGCCAGCCCCATTTGGTCATCGCCTTTACGCCGCCGCGTTTGGCTAACACACCGATTTTGTACGCTCCCTGCGCGGAAGAACAACACAGAAAAACAAACAGCGCCAGAAAAATCACACCTGACCAGTTTTGTTTTCTCATTTTCCCCTCCCTGGTAGAAATTCAGTTATTGGGTGTTTGCCAACCTGTTCTTTCTTCTCTGCGGCGGCATACAACCCGGTAATTTCATTCATGCGTTTGAGGATAATGTCGGAATTACGCATGATAACCTCCGGGGTCAGCCTGCGGCTGCGGCTGTTGGCCGCTTTTTCAAACCAGCGAAAGGATTTTGCCGCTGCCGACAATTTTTTTCTGATCTCGGCAGTATTTTGTTCGGCCCTGAACAAAACATTCTGCGCCGTCCTGAATTCATCGACAACATGCTGAAACTGAGAATAAAAATCAACATTTTCCACGCCCCAGAAATAGAGCATGTACAGGGCAGCCATCCGCTGGGACAGCATCCGCTGCCGACCTGCAATATTGACGATCTCGGCTTTTTTCTTTCCCGAGGCCTTTTGTAGAAGCTGCACCGCGTTATTGCTTGCCTTAAGCAACTGTTCAAGCCCGTCGCGCAGGGCAGCGGCCTGCTGCTTGTCCGGTTTGGCCATCACCTGTTTTTGCAGCGGCTCCCAAAGAGTTTCCACTGAAACAAACGCGGCAAGCACCTCATCATTAATAAACGATGATTTCAACAACTTGAGCTGCTCATCAAACCTCTGCACAACTGCTGCCCGGTCGGCCGCAGGGTCCTGATAAGTGGTGCCCATACCGATTAAGGCATAATCCCGGAGCATTCTCTGGCTGAGCATACGCTGGCTTCCCGCGATATCAATCAGCCGGCCCATGTCCTGTCCTTCGGCAGCAGCAATGGAACACCATGTGGAAACCGTAAACAAACAGACAGAAAGAGCATACAGACATTTAATCATTAAGGACATCATATTTTCCCTTCCCTAAAAATGGTCAATTTTGACTCCGCCGGCATCAGGCTGAATAACTAGTCATGCCTGATGCCGTATCATGTATTTATCCAGCCAAAATGATCGGACTTCGACAGGACGGAATCGGTCAGTCAGCATCCTTCTTGTCCGCTTTGTCAAGAAGCGCTTCCAAAGACAATTCCTCTTCTTCTTCGGCATCCTGATCCAGCATGGCCTCCAAAGTCACTCCAGCTGTATCATCGGCTGCAGGTTCGGCAAGAGCATGCGCTCCTTCGGTCTCCGGCAGTTTAAAAATCGACACGGCTGCAAACATGCTGTTGGCCACGATTGCCATATCCTGCATTGCCGAGGATGTAGCACGGGTCTGCTCGGTTGTTTTTTGCGTAATATCACCAACCTGCCCCATAGCATCAACAATCTTGACCGATTCGGCAGCCTGCTCGCCTGTGGCCCGGGAAACCGAATCAATAAACTCGGCCACCTCGGCGGAACGGCGGTTGATCTCCTGCAGTTTTGTCAGGGCATTCTCGGACAGTTTACTGCCCTGCACGACTTCCTGGATACTTGAATCCATACTGGCGCCGGCCTCGGTAATCTCACCAAGGATATTCTTAATCAATGTTTCGATCTGCCTGGTCGACCCTGCCGCACGCTCGGCAAGGCGCTGAATTTCCTCGGCAACAACGGCAAAGCCTCGTCCTTCCTCGCCGGCGGCGGCAGCCTGAATGGACGCGTTCAGAGCCAGGATGGATGTCCGGTCGGAAATTTCATTAATGGTCTTGGCAAATTCGCTGATCTCCTGCGAACTCTCACCAAGCCGTTTAATGGCCCGGGCTGTATCCTGAACATTGCCGCGAATGGCGTCCATGGCCCGACTGGTGTCTTCAACCGCCCTGGTTCCTTCAACCGCTGCGTCCCTGGACAGTTCAGATGTTTCGGCTGATTGTCTGGCTTTTGCCGCGGCCTCTTCAATGGCCCGGGTCATTTCGTTAATATCGGTCACCGCCTTTTGAATCATGGTGGCCTGGCTGTCCGTATCAAGAGCAAGTTTTGCCGTGGAACCGATCAGATTCTGAGCGGTAGCCTCCACCTGCTCCGAAGAGCCTTTAATGGTTCTGATGGTCCGGGCAAACTCATCAAGCATCATGTTCAGTGAATCCGCCAACGTGCCGGTGGCATCATCCCGAACCGTGGCCCGCGCGGTGAGGTCGCCTTCGGACAGGGTGGAAATTTCTTCCAGCAGACCGATAATGGAATTTTGAAGCTGCTCATGCTCTTCTTCACGTTCCTTGAGCAGATTCTGAGTAGCATTGATCATGGTGTTAAAGGAACCGGCCATGGTGCCCAGTTCGTCCTTACTTATGATTTCAGCGCGGGCATTCAGGTCACCTTCATCAACCTTGCCGATAACATCCATAATGGCCCTGATCTGACGGGTAATACCGCCGGAAACCAGATAGCTGAGCAGCAGAGCCGCAACCGCGCCGACAGCCGTGAGCATGGCAAGAATATAAAAGAGTTTATACACCGGCTGAAAAACTTCTTTTTTGCTGATGTCCGTGACAAGGGCCCAGTGTATGCCTGGTAAGGAGAAAGGCGTCCATGAAGCCAAAACTTCGTTCCCCGCCGCATCCGTGGTAATGGCGGTTCCGCTTTTGCCTGCCAGCGCCTCGCGCACCGGCAGGGTATTCACCTTGGCAGCGGTATTTAAAATGGTCGCTTTGAGATTATTATATTTTTCAGGATGAAGGGCATTGGAACGAAACAAATGATCAGCCCCTACAAGATAGGCGTCACCCGTCTCGCCTGTGCCGCCAAACCCCCGCATAATGGCATCAATGGGCTTGACATCGAGTTGAATGGCAACCACCAGTGAGACTTCATCATCCTGAAGCAACGGCACGGCAATAAATGCTGCCGGTTCATTGGCTGATGGTTCATAACGGGTGAAATCACTGAAAGTAATTTTCTTGTCTGCCAGGACACCGGCGACAACCTTGTTCAACCCGGAATCCATATAAGGTCCGGTAAGAATATTTGTTTCAAAATCCTGTTTTTTATCTACCGTATAAATAACAAAACCGTCCGGCGTGACCAGATAAATATCATTCAGCCCGTACGTCTTTTTGAACGTGGTAAAAACATCCTTGTCCGCGCCTTTCATTTCAACGGCCATGGCCTTGATCTGGTCGACCTCCACAAACATGGCCCATTTAACTCCGGCAAAATCAATCGGCGTATAGGCGGAAATAACATAATCACCTTTGAAATCAACAATGGACAAGGCGCCGTCCTGGCCGGCAAAGGCATTGTCAACCGCTTCCGTATCAACAATATAAGCAGGATTGGCAACAATTTGTTCTTCAAAATAGGCGGAATTGGAACGAAACATCCGGTCGGTTCCCACAAGAAAAATATCCCCATCCGCGCCCAGACCTGTGTCACTTTTTAAAACAGTATCAATCATTTTATCGGTCATGCGGAACAGAAAAACTCCCTTGACGACCTTGTCAATGACCACTGGTGCGGAAAAATAGGCGCTGATCTCATCTTTTCGCAAAGGAGATGCGGCAAAATCGGTGAAAGAGGCTTTTTTCAGACCGCTGTGGAAGACAACGGATTCAGGAGTACCCTTTTTCGAGACCAGGGATCTTCCGGTCTTGATAAACGCATCATTGGAATAGAGAATTCTTCCTGCCGTATCCGCAAGGATCAATGAAGAAAACTCATGGTTTTTCATCCAGTTGTTATAAAATACAACAAGATTTTTCTTCGCCGCTGCAGAGCTGTCCGAAGAGGTAAAAAGCTGTATTGCGGATCGCTGCTGCGGGCTTGAAGAAAAAATACGGGCAAGTTTCAGATGTTCTTCCAGAAAATTTGTCAACTCCCGTTTCTTCAGATCACGAATGGTTGCCATCCTGGCGGCAACAGTCTGTTCGATCAGTTCGGCTGTTTTTTTCAGCTCGTTAAGATTTTTCGTTCGTTCCGCAAAAAAATCGCCAAGGCTCTTTTTCTGCAGATCGCGAATAGACTCAAGAGACGCAAATGACTGATCGGTCAGCGCCGATGAAGACTGCCTGTAACCGGCATAACCAATGATAAGGATAGGCGCCAGGGCAACCACCAGCATCCAGCCCATGAGCTTGCTGCGGATACCCAGACCCGTTTTCCGCCGGGCGGTTTCTGTTTGTTTGTTTTCCGTCATTTTTTTCTCCTTTATGAATGACCGTGTTCTACATGCAAAATTTGCAGCAAATCAGGTACGACCAGTACCTTGTCCTGTATATGGTATGCTCCCCGGATAAGTTGCGGGTCAACGCCTTCCGGAACAATTGATGGCTCAACATCTTCTGCGGCAATAATGCTGAGCCGGGCAACCACTTTCACGACAGCATGATACAATTTCGTCTGTCCCCGTTTCTGCGGCGTACCTGTTCTGAGAATCAGGTAACGCACATCCACTGTCCCTGTCTCCGCTACCTGCCCAAGCATCATTTCCAGATCAATAACCGGCAGAATCATATTGTTCCAGGGACAGATTCCCAGGAGAGACGAATCGGCAAACGGTACGGGCCGTTTTTTTACCTCCATCCGGACCTCAACGACCTGCCTGCTGCTGAATCCGAAACAGAGAGGATGTCCTTCAGCTGTTTGATGCGCTGTCCGGATCATAACGATTTTATCCGGGGCGGTTGTTGTCTGTAAGCTCTGTTGTGTCATATTGTATTATAGTGAGTTGAAGAACGTCGGCAATTGTACCGCCGGACAATCATTTTCCCAAATTGAATAATTCAGGATTTTTTATTTCTCCGTTGACAGCGAATAATTGCTTCCGTGGTCAGGTAGTGTAATTCCTGATTATTCAACCCGGATGCTCTCCGTAAATCAGCCGGAATATCTCCGGGCCGGATAACAACCTTGGTATTCATCAGTTTCTGCCTGTTATATTCGTCGGTTATCCAGGCAATTGTCCGCATTATACCATCATCTTTGTTCTTTTTCCGTTTCAGGCGCTTGTCGGGTTGTTTTGCCTGTTCTCTGTCCGGCTCTGCCGCCGGTCTAACCGGAACGACCCGACTGTCTGTTGCCTGCGCATCGGTTACCGGAGCAACAGATTCCGTCTTTTCTTTTTTGGCCATGGATCCGGTTTCGCGCCCTGCCGCCGGTTGCCTGAGGACAGTGTTGTCAACCGCGTCTTTGTCGCCGGACGCTCCGGCGGCGGATGCTGGTTGTTCGACTTCCTGCGGCCTGGCTTTTTCAAGTAATTGCGGTAGTTCTTCCAGGGAAATCAGCAGTTCATTGTTATCTGCAATGTTTTGCCGGAGTTCATGAAATCCGTCAGGATCAAGCAGCAGAACTATATCTTCACCATGCGCCATGGCCTGCGGGCAGCAAAGCCGGGCCTGGTCGGGATACAGAGCCGGAAAATCATCTGTTTCTTCTCCCTGGTATTCACCCAGGTCCCGGCTGAAGAGCAGCAGCTCTTTCCAGCCCTGCCCGGTCACCTGAACAACCAGTGATTCCGCCGCGACACGGGTTGGTTTCTTTTGCTGAAAAACAGCCTCCGGAGCAAGCAGCCCGATCTGCCCCTCCGGGGACTCATGCGGGAACTGCGCAATACCCCAGCTTGCAGAAACTGCGGATGCCTCAATACCGAGAAGAAAATTACCTGATTCCAGCAGACGAATTGTTTTCATTGCAGGTTGGTATCCGTTATTGGTTGGTCAGCGAGAGTATCAATTCCCTCAGATCCTGATCTTTAAAAGGTTTGGTCACAAAACCGCCGGCTCCCAGACTCGCTGCTTTTTCCCTGTACTTGCCGGCTGCTCGCGATGTGAGCATCAGTACCGGGATATCCCGGTATTCATCCTGGGCCTTCAAAGCCCGCAGGACTTCAAAACCGTTCATCCTTGGCATTTCAACGTCTAAGATAATCAGATCCGCCCGAATATCGCGCACCTTTTCCATAGCATCAACACCATCATGGGCGGCGACCGGAATCCAGCCGTAATAACTGATAAATTTTTCAAGAACTTTTCTAATACTGATGGAATCATCAGCAAAA
Source organism: uncultured Desulfobulbus sp. (assembly GCA_964623145.1). Classification (GTDB taxonomy): domain Bacteria; phylum Desulfobacterota; class Desulfobulbia; order Desulfobulbales; family Desulfobulbaceae; genus DRLX01. The sequence continues at coordinate 8,546 of CAZURY010000012.1, forward strand.
AGAATCGTCAGGTTGTCATTTTCCTTCTCTTCCTTGACAACAACGATCGGAGCAGTCGCGGCAACGTCAACCGCCGTCAGGTCTTCCACGTTGAGAATCGGCACCAGACTGCCGTCACCCATGATGGTCGCCCCGGTAACAAACGGAATACCATCCAGAGGCCAGCTCAAATTTTTAAAGACAACCTCCTTTTGTCCCAGAATCTGATCCACAATGAGCACATTCTTTGAATCAGCTGTTTCTACGATAATGCCCAGACAGGATTCTTCCGAAGGTTCAGCGTTTTTCCGCTGGACATCCTGGAGCTGAAAAATTTCCGCCGGCCGAAAAATTTGCAGCTTTTCATCATCAACAAGGAGTTCCTGCTCCGCTGTCTTCTCCCCGGGTATTCGTATAATTCTATTGACATCACGCATGGGCAGGGCAAAAACCTGTTTTGCAAAGGACACCAGCAGGGCCGGCAGCATGGCCACAACAATCGGGATGGACAGAATAAATTCAACCCCCTTGCCCTGAACGGATTTAACCTCTACAGTTCCATTGAGCTGCTCAACAGCATCCCGAACCACATCCATGCCCACGCCGCGCCCGGAGATGTCGCTAACCTTGGTTCGCACCGAAAATCCCTGACGAAAAATAAGCCCGCCCAACTGCGCGTGATCCATTGAGGCCGTATCCATATCCGGGTAAAGCTTCCGGGCCTTGGCCCGAATCGCCTCATAATCAAGCCCGGAACCATCATCAGCAAGGCGGAGAATAAACCGGCTGCCCTTCCTGCCGCAGGTAATCCGGATCTCAGCCTGCCCGGTCTTGCCGGCATTCTGCCTGGTTTCCAGATCTTCAATACCATGATCCACTGCATTTCTGAGCATGTGCATCAAGGGGTCGGCAAGGACATCCCAGACATGGGTATCCATTTCAATACTGCCGCCGTCAATGGCAAGGCGTACTCTTTTCCCCGTTGCCCGTGACGCTTCGCGCACCGTGCGATATAACCGGTTGGCCAGGGCGGAGAAAGGTGTCATCTGGATACTCTGCACCGCAGTCTGTACTTCGGTAACCAGTTTACTCTGCCGGTCAACCGCCTGGTGCCAGGTCTGCCGGATCTCCCCTCCCTGATCCATGATGGATTCCATATCCCGCACGGCTTCCTGCATGGATCGGATTAAAATATTGAGCTCCGAATACCTGTCCATCTCCAGGGGATCAAATTCATCCAGCGCCCCATCGACCTGGGCGGAACCGCCGCCCATGCCACCGAAATGGGGTATGGTTGCCAGTTCATAGCCGGCTTCAAGACTGGAAGATATCCCCTTGAGGCGCTGCCGGATCATGGCAAGATCGTCAAAGACTGTTTGCATGGAAGAATCAGCGTCTTCAAAACTTCCCAGGTTGATGGAAAGATCACCGCCCAGGCCCGAGATTCGTTCCAGCTTATCTCCCCCAACCCGGATCATTGCCTTCTTTTTCGCGCTCTCTGCCGATTGTTGCCGTTTCGACCGAACAAGTTTTCGCGCAGGCATTGTGGCCGGACGCTGTATGGGAGCTGCCGGAGTCGGTTTGCCAGCATCAGAATTGCTGCCGGCATGCTGCTGAATCGCGGAAAATATTTTTCTTATTTTCTGCTGTCCGGTATTCTGGTCGGAATTTGGATTGTCGCAATATTTTTCCAGAATAATCGTTGCGTCTACAAGCGCGGTAACGATTTCCGGAGTTAAATGTTCAGCAGAAAAAAGCAGCCAGTCCAGAAATAATTCGACCTCTTCGGCCCATTGCATCATGGCGGTATGGCCGACCACTCCGGATGCTCCCCTTAACCCGTGCGCTGCTTTACGAACAGTATCTAATTTGCGGTACAGCTCTTTATCAATAACCGTTGGTTCAAGAATAATAGTGGTCAACAGATTCAACTGGCGGCCAATACCTTCAAGATATTCCTCGGATTCTATATCAAAACTCTGCTCAAGTCCGGCATCAATGGTGGATGCCGTTGCCACGGGTTCGACAGTCGCCACCGCCTTGCCGGCC
>CAZURY010000012.1:10673-15621 GCA_964623145.1 uncultured Desulfobulbus sp.
ATGCTCAGCGGCCTCCTCCTGGAAGCTCTCCTGCATCTCAAGCTCAAAGGGAGACAGCTGCGGCGCTGCAGCAGCAGACTCGGCAGGAGCGTCCGCTCTTTCGGTTTCCGGCGGAGAAACGGCATCAGCGGGCGGAAGCGGGGCTTTGGCCACCGCCGGTTCCGGGGCATCTTCATCCATGATCTTTTTGAATCGGGCCTGAAGTTTATTCGCGGCCGGATCAGCATCAAAGGAAGAGTCTTCAACAAGCGTTTCAAGAAGATCGGTCCCGTCAATCATGGCAGCTATGATATCAGGGTTTACGCCATGGGCATCATCGTGCAGCCAGTCTAAAAAATCTTCAAAGGAATGGCCCCAGGCAGCAACTGATTTAATACCGACAACCGCTGCAGCGCCCTTGAGAGTATGCACGCTCCGCCGGATAACATGGAGCCGCTTTCTGAGCATATCGGTTATGGCGGACGGCTCGGTGATTTCGCCTTCAAGAACATTGAGTTCGGTATAAAGCTTACTTAAATGCTCAGCGGCCTCCTCCTGGAAGCTCTCCTGCATCTCAAGCTCAAAGGGAGACCGAGATGGTTCCGGGGCAGGTTCGGCGCCGGTATCTTCATTGTCCGGAAAATCATGCGGGATATCTGCAACGTCTGACGAATGCGGCTGTTTTTTCTCCTGTGCTTCAATATCAAGTAAAGGCGTTGCCCCTTCCCCGACATCAAAATTTTCATCCTCCGTAAAGAGCGAATCAAAACCGGGAAGGTCGTCCGGGTCTTCCTGATCCCCGAAAACATCTTCCAGGAAATCCTCATGACTGTCTGTCTCGTCATCGGAACCGGCAAAAAGCATCTCTTCCAGAGATATATCATTTTCAGCAGCCGGTTCATTGTCTTTTTTGTTATCTTCCTGAAACGGCTGCATAAGATCACAGGTTTTTGCCAGCAAGGCCCGACCTTTACTGCCGTCATCAGGCAATGATGCAAAATATCCGGCAAAGGTATCAATAACCTGGGAAACTGCATCAATCAGTTCGGAATTCCAAGTTCTGTTACCGGCAAGAGCATCACTGACTATATGTTCCAGAATCTGCGCGCTTTGGCTCAGGTCCGTCATACCCACCATGGAAGAGGCGCCGCTGATGGTGTGGGTTAGACGATACATTTCTTCAGAAGCGTGCTTATCGGCGCTGTCCTGCCCGAGTGTATGAAGGAATTCCTTCATTGTCGGCAGATAACTTTTCACCTCGTTGATGAGTTGATCAACAATTGACATCTCTTCCGTTTCCATCTACGGTCTCCCCTGGCGGTCGGAAACAATCCGCTTCCACTGTGTAATACCGGCTGCTACCCGGAAATATCTATTTTCCATCGCATTCCCTTACTGCTCATGCTTCCTGAATCAATTCAGGTGATAAACATGCTCAATCTGCACTGCCCGTAAATTTTTGCGACGAAAAAAACTGCTTCAGATCAAATAATGGAATGGAATGCCACTCTCCATCCTGTTCATACCATGCTGATCCTGAAATAAAATCATCACAGGAAAAATCGGCGGCTTTTGTTTCCCGCATGTCGCCACGCTGAAAAAGAATTCTGGTTTGGATAATTTTCTCCACAGTAACCATCATTTCGCAAGAATCATGACGAAGCATGATAAACGGTTGCCGACCTGAAGGCAGTGGCAACGGGTATTCCAGAAAACGTCCAAGATCAATGACGGAAACAATCTTACCCCTGATGTTGACAATACCCGATACCCATTCCGGCAGCAGAGGTAAAGATCTCACAGATGCAATCTCGCCGACCTCGGTAACCGATGAAATTTCAATGGCCATCTCCTTCCCAGCCACCCGGACACAGATAAAACGGCCCAGTTCCAGGCTTTCATTCCCTGAATCTTCAACTTTTCCGTCTCCCTGTTCCAGGGCGGCTGAAATTTCCGCGTTGATCACCGATATCAGATCAGTAAGATTAATTTTTTCCTTAACATGCATACTTGTTATCCTTGTGCTTGCACAATGATCACTATTTTTGAAAAACAGGTCATTTATCGCCTGGTTTTATTCGTGCCGGATGACATAAGGCAGATATCTAAGGTCGGATGACTATATTCTAAATTCACCTTTTCCGATAATATTAAGATGTTAAAATATCATCCATATCAGGCTCCTATGTCATCTGTACATTGTTTGTTTTGATTACCATCATTGTTCGCCAAAAAAAGGATAACATCACTAAAGCCGAAACAACAGATTGCCTGTTGCTTTATTTAAGCCTGGCTGGATTTTAGTGGTAATCAGATTGTTTGTCGCGCCGATATGATCGTATAATGTTTATCTGTCACTCGAACAACTCAGGTCAGGTATTTCCGAATCGTATCAAGAAGATGTTTCTTTTCAAAAGGCTTAGTCAAATAAACATCAGCCCCCTGTTTTTTTCCCCAGAATTCATCGGCTTTCTCATTTTTCTTCGTCAGGAGGACAACAGGTATCTGTTTAAAATCAGCAGATGATTTAAGCATCCTGCATGCCTGAAATCCATTCATATTCGGCATGACAACATCCATAATGATCAAATCCGGTTTTTCCGTAACAACGGTTTTCAGGGCTTTCTTCCCATCATCTGCAGTAATAATCGTACAATTAAGATCCTGAAGAGCGGCCAGAATCAATTTAAGTTCGATGGGACTGTCATCCACTACAAGTATTTTTTGGGCCATGCTCTTTTCTCCTTCCCCTGTTTATTTGTGATCCAATGAATTAGTTTCCCGGTACGATGTACACACCAACTACATCGTGTTACATTTTCCCTAAATTGAGCGATTTTCATTTCATCCCCAACCTGCAGGTTTCGTGCTGTTTGATTGTAGGTAAGCATAGATAGGACAGCGCAAGGCGACCTGCACGGTAGGGATGAAACGCTCAATTTTGGTTTTCATCGTATATGGTATTCGCAAGCATAAGTTTAGCCGGCAGGAAGATATTTTTCCACTTCATCCAACAGCTTTTTTGGTTCAAAAGGCTTTGTCAGGTAGGCGCTTGCTGCGGAAAAACGTCCTCTCAACTTGTCACGAAACCTGTCTTTACTGGTGAGCATGATGACAGGAACTTTTTTCAAATTTTCATTTTTCTTCAACAGGGACAGAATTCCATACCCGTCAAGGGAAGGCAACATAACATCAAGCAGAACAAGGTCGGGTTGCTCATCGTTGAGTTTATTCAGCGCCTCCATCCCGTCACCGGCTTCAATGACTATATATTTCTTGGCTTCCAGCAGAGTCATCTTAATTACTTTTCTTGTGGTGGGGCTGTCTTCTACAACCAGCACTTTTTTCAGACCCGGTAACATTTTTTCTGCCGAGGCTTTTTCCGATACCTCATCACCGGTTTTCCCCGCGGCATCGGCATCCTGTCCGGTTGCAGTGCCGGGCAGAACAGCCTCGACCATGGCATCTTGCCTGGTTGCAATATATGTCAGAATACGTTGCACCGTTGCCGTATAAATATTTTTCGCAGAACCCACGCATTCCTGCAACTGTTCAAAATAAGTGAGTGCGCTATTATAATCATTCAAATTCATGTAAGCCATACCGATATAAAACAGTACGGGAATATTAAGTTCTCTTACAAGTACCGATTCAAAACGCTTTATCGCCTTGTCAAGCTCCCTGCGATTAGAGTTTTTACCAAGCTGCCTGCTGATTTCTTCCGACATAACAACATAGGAACGACAATGCGAACATCGTACTGCTGCGGGTGATAACATCGTGTAACAGAAAGGACAGTGAATGATGCGCTCTTTGCACAACCCCTCGGCGATATGAAACTTTCGTATATCTACGGCAATTTCCGAATCATTGGGAGCCAGACGATAAAGTTTTTGAAGAATAATTTTTGTTTTCTTTTTACTGTTCATGCAGCGGGCAAGCCATTTTAATGCATCAACATTATTTTTATTCCTCCGAAGAAGCGCTATGAGAGGTTTCTGGGCCTTGGTAAAATGAAGCCCTTCGCATAACTGAATGCCCTGCTCAAGTAACTCTTGTTCAAGATGCGGGGAATCATCAGCAACAGTGGTGGTCTGCTTTTCATCTTTAAGCCGCATGGCCTCAAGAATCAGCCCCTGGAGACCATCGTGAATCGTTCTGGTCGGGGCAGGTTCAGGAAGACCGGGGTTGTAACTTGTCTGAACATTTTCCAGGCCCATCAATTCAACAGCCGCCTGTTTCCCGGTAACTTTTCCGTAGACCGCGTGAATTAATTCTCCTTCAAGGAGATAAAGCCTGCCGATTTCTTTTACCTGTCTGCTGACAACGAGTTCGCAAGTCTTCTGTTCCGCCTCTATAATCTGAATCAATCCCGTCAGAGAAACTCCCCCTCCGGCGCCATTTTTCTCCTTCTGTTTAAGACCATGGATAATAGACTCAGCCAACTCTTCGGGATTAACAGGTTTTTTATAAAACTTAAGGACCGCCCCGGCAAGATTCTGCTCAAGGCCAGGAATATTATAAGACGTCAAAACAATACAAGGCAGGGCTGGATAGTGGGAAGAGACATGAGACAGCAGGGCAAGACCGTCCATTTCAGGCATCTTGATATCCGTAACCAACAGCTGAAAACTTTGTTTTTTCAGCAGCTCAACCGCCTCTACACCATTACCGGCAAAGACTATTTCAAAAGAATTTTTAAATTTCTGTAAAGTAAACTTCAATAGCTGCTGTAGACTCAGATCATCATCAACAATCAGAACTTTCGGCATCGTCATTACCTCAGCTGGAACAGATGGACAAAATACATGTCTAAGGCGAATTTCACCCGCAACCCCAATAACTATATGAAATGAGCAGCTCTTCTTGCACGGTAACAATTTTCAATAGCTTAAAAAATACAACAAAGAAAAACTTATGTAATCATTTATAGGCGAATTTCCCGTCATGGTCAAGGGAGTACCTACAG
>CAZURY010000013.1:0-15442 GCA_964623145.1 uncultured Desulfobulbus sp.
GTTTACCAGTGCTCCACGGAGTCTTCGCTTACCCGGAGTCTCGTTCCTCGCTTACCTATTCGTTCAAGCAGGCCGACGAGTCAGGTAAGCGAGCGCAGCGAGACTCCGATCACGCCCCGGCGTGATGTGAGGAGGTCTGATCGAACGAAGAGGGGGTGCTGGTGAACGCTTACGGCTATTCGTTATTTCTGTTGTACAATCAGCTCCTTTAATCCCTCGATAAACAGCGGATCGTTATTGAGGCCCGGAGTGGATTTCAGGCACATTCCCAGATCCCTGGCCATTCCCTGGTATAATATATCGATTTCATACAGGGTTTCGACATGATCGGAGACAAAGGAGATCGGCACCATGAGGATGGATTTACACCCCTGGTCCGCAAGTTTCCGCAGCATATCCGGGGTTGATGGCTGCAGCCATTTGACGGGTCCGCTGCGGCTCTGATAGCAAAGGTGGCCCCTGACGCCGGTTTGATCTTCAAGAGCGGCAATGGTTTGTTTGATTTCATCGACATACGGATCACCGTCATCAATATATTGTTTCGGCAGACTGTGGGCACTGTATACCAGCTCCACCGGTTCATTGTGCAGGCGAGCCATGCCGTTGGTAATTCGTTTGCTGAGTGCGGTGATATACCCGGGTTGCGTAGGCCAGGACCTGATCGTTGTCAGGAGGGGCGGTTTTTTTATTTTTTTCAGGGCGTTGTCCAGGTCAATCAGGGAGGAGCCCGTGGTAGCTGCCGAGTAATGCGGATAGAGTGGCAGGGCAATAAGTCGGGTAATTCCGGCTGCCATCAGACCGGCGATGCTTTCTGCGGCAAAAGGTGGCCAGTAGCGCATGCAGGGCACGACTTTATATCGTCTGCTCCCTGAAAGGTTTAAGAGATTTTCAAGGGCGGCAGCCTGTTTAGCGGTTATGGCAAGAATCGGCGAGCCGCCCCCTATTTTTTCATAATTGGCGCGACTGGTCGGCGCCCGCTTCCGGGCAATACGCCGGGCGATAAATTTTTGCAGAAAAAAAGGACCAAGACGAATGATCCGGCGGTCGGAAAAAAGGTTATAGAGAAATGGTTCAACATCCTCAGCTTTTTCGGGGCCTCCCAGATTGAGCAGCAGAACGCCGGTGATTGTCTGTTCATTCCCGGATATATGATTCTTCATGCAGATGTACCGGTTTGGATGGGAAAATAAATTTTGTCCCTTGATTTCTGTCAGGGGCTATGCCTATAGTAAAGGTATGATCAAGAAGCATTCTTTCCGTCACTCCCCTTTGTTTTGTTTCCTTTATATTCATTTCAGTGTTGTGTTGCAAGAACAGGTTAGCAACCTTTTCCCGGAAGGGGACGGGAGATGCTTTGTCTTTTCCAGGCAGCGACATGGGGTCGCTGACGACCATAATCTTGGAGGATCAATATGGAACTGAAAGTTGAGGCCAGAAATGTGGACATGCGGAAGGGCTGGCAGGAAAAAATTGAGGAAGAGCGGGATAAACTCATCCGCCATTATGCAAATTTTGTCCTTCATTTACGCGTAACCATTGAGGCCACTCCCGGATATAAAGAGGGTGGCTATGAAGTGCGTCTGGTCGCCACTGTGCCTAATGATACCGTGGTGGTAAAACGCTGGGGTGAAAAGGTTCACCCGCTTCTGGTGGAAGCCTTTGATGTACTGGGACTCCAGCTTAAAGAAATTGTACGCAGGAAACATAATAATCATAAGGTGGCAAAGACTGCGGGCGGGTTGCCTGGTTTCAAGGCCAGCGGCAAGATCCGTCGTCTTTTTCCTGAAGAGTCTTATGGGTTTATTGTTACTCCGGATCAGCAGGAGGTTTTTTTCCATGAGTCTTCGTTAAAAGACGTTGCCATGGATGATCTTGATGAGGGTGATGAGGTTCTTTTTCTCCAGGAAGAAGGAGACAAGGGGCCGCAGGCTGCCTGGGTTAAAACAGCCGTTGCCTGAATATAATTAAACCTGATTGCAATAAAAAAACCCCTGCCCAACCGGGCAGGGGTTTTTTTATTGTGACCATGGCAAAAAAACTGTTAACTGGGATGGAAAATTTGTCATCTAATCGTTACCCGGCGTACTGCGCCGAATGAATTGCAAAGGAGTAACCTATGTCAGTAATGCGGCAGATTGATATCGGCAGGCAGTATCTTGGGATTGAAGAAGATGAAATTCTTACACGCATCCAGGCGCGCAAAGAGGAACTGGCCGACAAGTTGCTTATTCTCTGTCATCATTATCAGCGTGACAGTGTATACGGATTTGCCGACCTGAAAGGCGATTCGCTGAAGCTGTCGCGTGACGCTGCGGCCATTCAGGATAAGGAGTTTCTCGTTTTCTGCGGTGTCCATTTTATGGCCGAAGCAGCCGACATCCTTGCTGCAGACCACCAGAAAGTACTGTTGCCCCATCTTGATGCCGGCTGTCCCATGGCGGATATGGCGAGTCGCGCGGCTATCAGCGCAGCCTGGAAAGAGTTGACTGAGGCGGCCGGACTTGAAGATGGTGACGTTATTCCCATTACCTATGTGAATTCATCGGCGGCGGTCAAGGCCTTTGTCGGCGAACATGGAGGTTCTGTCTGTACGTCCTCCAATGCCAAACAGGTCCTGGCCTGGGCCCTGGACCAGGGCAAGATGGTTTTTTTCTTTCCTGATCAACATCTTGGCCGCAATGCTTCCTGGATGCTTGATGTTCCGGATGGTCGTGTTGTCCTCTGGCGGCGGGGTGAACCCATGGGCGGTAATGATCAGAAAATGCTTTCTACTGCGCGGGTGGTCCTCTGGGATGGGTACTGCGAGGTGCATATGCGCATTTTTCCGGAACATATAAGCAGGTGGCGGGCAATAGCGCCGCAGGCCAAAATCATTGTTCATCCCGAGTGCCGCAACGAAGTGGTTCGGGCCGCAGATCTTTATGGGTCGACCGAGGGGATTATCAAGGCGGTTGCAGGTGGTGAAAAGGGAAGTCACTGGGTAATCGGCACGGAAATCAACCTGGTTCGCCGGTTAGCCGATGAATATCCGGACCGGACCGTTAACTCCCTGACCCCTGATTGCCTTTGTCCTACCATGGATGCCGTCAGTCCCGCTCATCTCTTGTGGATTCTGGATAATCTGGCAGGCGGCAGGGTCGTCAACCAGATACAGGTTGATCAAGAGACCGCTGCTCAGGCAAAAAAATCTTTAAGCCAAATGCTTGCAATTTGAAATGGCTGCCATGCGTGAGGTATATCTTGTTGACGGCAGCGCCTATATTTATCGGGCCTATCATGCCATTCGTCCGTTAAGCACCAGTACGGGGCTTCCCACCCATGCCGTATACGGATTTACGACTATTCTCAGGCGTATTCTTCGGGAAAAGAAACCGGAATGCCTGGCCGTTGCCTGGGACACTAAAGGGCCGGTATTCCGCCATAAAATATATTCTGAATATAAGGCGAACCGGCCGCCGATGCCCGATGATCTGGTACCGCAGATACCCTATATTCATAAAATCGTCGATGCCTATAATATCCTGTCCATGGAGCATGAGGACAAGGAGGCGGATGATTTGATTGCGGCAGCTGTCCGGCGTCTTGCCGGCGATGATTGTCGGGTGGTGATTGTTTCCGGCGATAAGGACCTCCTGCAACTGGTCTCAAAAAATGTCATCCTCTGGGACCCCATGAACGACAGGCTCATGGACGAGCAAAAGGTGCTGGAAAAATACGGGGTCAGTCCCGTGCAATTGCTCGATTATCTGGCGCTCACCGGTGACAGCGCCGATAACATACCGGGAGTGCCGGGGATCGGTCCTAAAACAGCGCAGAAACTAATCGCCGCCCACGGCTCTCTTGAGGGGCTGTATGCTGCGATTGATACCTTGAAGGCGTCAAAGATGAAAGAACGGCTCATTGCCCATAAGGAAGATGCCTTTCTCTCAAGGGATCTGATCCGCCTCTGTGATACTGTTGATGTACCCGACGAGCCTGAGGCATATCTCATTCGTGATCCGGATAATGAGGCGTTGCGCAAGCTGCTCACCGAGCTGGAATTTTCCAGTTTACTTGCCTCTGATACATCTGCCCGGAAGGTGGCAACCGAAGGCTTTGCCCTTGTCCGGAGCAAAGATGATCTTGGGCAGGTGGTCCGGAAGCTGGAGGGCGCCGAATATCTTGTGGTCGATACGGAAACAGATTCTCTTGATGCGCGCAGGGCGGCTCTGGTCGGCATTTCTCTCTGCATCGATCGTAAAAAGGCCTGGTATGTTCCGATGGGCCACCGTGACGGGGAGGGCAGGCTGCTTGCCGGGCAACTTAAACAAGAGGATATCCTTGCAGCGCTTCGTCCTTTTTTTGAAGACCAAAACCTGCCGAAAATCGGCCATAATCTCAAATACGACTGGACGATATTTGCCAACCCGGACAACGGTGGAATTGTTCTGCAGGGCCCCTTCTACGATACCATGGTGGGGGCCTGGTTGATCGATCCCGGCCGCCGTTCCTATAAGCTGGATGATCTTTGCCGGGAAATTAATATAGAGATGACTTCTTTTTCCCAGGTGACCGGCGGGGGAAAAGAGGATGGCGTTTTTTGTACGGTGGCCTTGGAGGAGGCAAAGAATTACAGCTGTGAAGATGTCTACGGCGCACTCTCTCTTTTTTTGCACCAGGAGCCTCAGCTGAAAGAGCTGGAGCTTTGGCAGTTGTATACAGAGGTTGAGGGGCCGCTTATTCCGGTGCTGGCCCGTATGGAGCGAACCGGCATTCTCGTTGACCAGGAAGTTCTTGAGAAACTGGCGGAAGAATTTCACGGGCGTCTGCATGAACTCGAGGCGCAGATTTACCAGTCAGCCGGTCGTTCCTTTAATATTAATTCACCTAAACAGCTGGCGGAAGTTCTTTTTGATGAACTTGACCTGCCCAGGGGCCGGAAAACAAAAAGTGGTTATTCCACAGATGTCAAGGTGCTGGAAAAGCTGAGCGACAAACATGAGTTGCCCGGTCTTATTCTGCAATATCGGAATCTGGCCAAGCTGACATCAACCTATATTGAAAAGCTGGCCAGGCTGGCTGCAAAAGATAATGGCCGTATTCATTCTTCATTTAATCAATGCGGTACCGCCACCGGTCGACTCAGTTCTTCCAAGCCGAATCTGCAGAATATTCCCATCAGAACCCCGGAAGGCCGTCGTATCCGGCAGGCATTTATCGCCGCAGAAGGATCATTCCTGCTTTCCGGAGATTACTCACAGATTGATTTGCGCGTGCTGGCGCATTTTTCTGGAGACGAAGCCCTGGTCGAGGCCTTTCAAAGCGGGGAGGATATTCACCGGAAAACCGCAGCAGAGATCTTTAATATTTCACCGCAACTGGTAACCAGCGAAATGCGCCGGGTGGCAAAAACAATCAATTTCGGCATTGTTTACGGCATGTCGAGTTTTGGTCTTGCAACCCAGCTCAGGGTAAGCCGAAAAGAGGCGCAGAGTTTTATTGATCAATATTTTGAAGTATATGCCGGGGTAAAGATTTTTATGGAGCGTATCGTTGCCCAGGCGGAAAAAGACGGCTATGTCACCACCCTTCTTGGCCGCAGACGTTCACTGCCCGACATTCACAGCCAAAACAGGACCCGGAGAGAATTCGCCCGGCGAACCGCCATCAATACCCCGATACAGGGAACAGCGGCCGACATTATCAAGCTGGCCATGCTGGAGGTGGACAGGGTTCTTGGGCAAAACGATCTGCAGGGGCGGATGATTTTGCAGATCCATGATGAGCTTGTGCTGGAAGTGCCTGGACAGGAGGTGGATAGAACTTCAAAATTGCTCAAAAAATCAATGGAAAATGTTTTGCAGCTGACAGTTCCCCTGGTGGTGAATTTACAGGTCGGTCAAAATCTTGGCATGCAGGACGACTGAAAAATCTCCGGATTTCAGGGTAATTTTTTGCAAAATGTCGCTTTTTCCGGAATTTTTTCTGGTTGTCGGTCCAATTTATCGAGGGAAAAGGTTGAATTCCCCACAAAATGGTTGATTTTTTGAGCGTCACGTTTGGGAACATTTTTTGCATATAACCAGGGTGAGTGGCAACTTTTACAACGGAGGAAGAGATGAATCCACGTCAGGCAGTTCGAATTCTCATGCTGAGCCCTATTTATTTTCGTTTGCGTCCTGTTGACCGTTTGCGCTTGGTTCAGGAATATTGCCGTTCCATGAACACCATATTTTCCGTCATTCATTAATGTATTGGCAAGGCATATCAGTAGTAGACGGATGAAGCGGGAGCGACGGGCGAAAAAACGTTTCAGTGTCAAGGAGGGGGCCCTGGCCTTTCTTGGCGCCGTGCCGGGATCTATCATAGATATCAGTGAGTCCGGTATTGCCGTAAGTTATGTTGTTTTCGAACAGGAACCGGAGGGTCGTTTTCGGCTCGATATTTTTTTTGAAGATGATGAATTTCACCTGCCGGATATTGAGGTTGAATTAGTCACTTCCGGTCGAACCATGGTTGCGTCCGGATGTGCGACAATGCAGGTAAGGCGTCTTGGCCTTCGCTTTTGTGAACTCAAAAGCGAGCAAAAAGATCAACTGCGATATTTTATTCTTCACAATGCCACCTGCGAAGTCTGAACCTATTCTCTTCTCCACTGTCTTTTTCACATTTTTGAAATTCCATTTTGTCTTTTCCTGTGGGCATCGAATTTAGCGCCCGTGTACAATGGTTATCTCAGCCTTTGCCAGCTGATGCTGGTGGAGGAAGAATCCGACCATGGCTCCGGAAGAATCCGGGTTGCTTGGCAGTTTTTCAGTATCCAGCGCCCAGATTGTAAATGTATAGTGGTGCGGCGGGTCTCCAGCCGGCGGACAGGGACCGCCATAGCCGAGTTTACCGAAATCGGTACGGGTCTGGATACCGGGTGGGGGGAGTATTCCCCCCGGATTGCCGCTGCCTGATGGCAGGGTATGGATTGTTGCCGGAATATTGATAACCAGCCAGTGCCACCAGCCGCTTCCTGTCGGGGCATCCGGATCATAGACGGTTACGGCAAAGCTCTTTGTCTGGCCAGGCTCACCGGACCAGTGAAGTTCCGGGGATATGTTGCGGCCCTGGCAGCCAAAACCATTGAGCATCTGATCGGCTTGGATTGGATGGCCGGGTGACAGTTGCGGACTGCTCAGGATGAAATTACCTGCAAACGATGACCATGCAGGGACCAGGAAAATAAGGAGTGTTACCGGCAGAATGATTTTTATTCGCATGATGCTTGTCCCGTTATAATTCATTTGTTTTCTATTGCCTAAATTGAGTGTTTCACCCCATCCGGAGTCTCGCTGCGCTCACTTACTTGCAACAATTTAAAAAGAAACATTGGGCATTTTTATCTTCATTTTTTCCATTATTTCAGAGGGCGTGCATATATTCTTCAGTCGTCATTATCTCGGCATACACAGAACCAAGAGCGGCCATGAATGCTCCGTGCACATCAGCAGCGCTGATAGTCCGCCCACCAAAGACAATATCTCTGGTTGCACAGGCATCATGAACCAGTCGGCATGAAAAGCCATAATCAAAGGCAGCTCTGACCGTGGCGTCGACACACATGTGGCTCATCATGCCGCAGAGAACGAGGTTTTTTATACCATGTTCAGCCAGTAGCTTTCTGAGGTCGGTTTCCCGAAAACTGTTTGGGTAGTGTTTTTTCAGAACAGTATCGTTCTTCGTCGGTTGCAGTAGAGGATGAATGGCTGTTCCGTCTGTTTCCGGAAGAAAAAATGACGCATCCGGACGCAGTGAAATATGCTGGAGGAAAAAAACCGGTAAGCAGTGGTTGTGAAAGGAATCGAGCAGTTGACCGGCTTTTTCGGTCGCCTGCAGAGGATGGACGAGTTCCATACGGCCACCGGCAAAGTAGTCCATTTGGTAGTCTATGAGGAGAAGGGCTGTTTGTTTCATAATTGTCTCCGAAAGAATAAACATTTTTAAGATCGGGATGTGTCTCTTTTGTGCTGGGCAGGTAATACCAATTTACGCTCAGGGAATCTCATAGTACTATCAACTGATCTTCATCAGCTTTTGTGATGACCACTCCGGGGAGAAGCCATGGAATTTCATCAACTGCGATCATTTGTCACCATAGCGCGGGAAAATCATCTCACTCGGGCGGCGGAACAACTCCATATCAGTCAACCGGCTGTCAGCGCCCATATCAAGTCACTGGAAGAAGAGCTGGGTCAACCCCTCTTTTTCAGGACGCCAACCGGTATGGTGCTCACCCCTGCAGGTGAGCATCTTTGCAGGCAGGCAGAGGTGGTTTTGCAGGAAGCAGCGCAATTTACCAGGTTAGGTGAGAATTTGTTGAACAAGCCGGTGGGGACCGTCCGCATAGGCTTGAACAGAAATGCTGAATTTCTCCGCATTTCTACTCTATATAAGAAGTTGCATCAGAACTGTCCCAATATTGAAATCGTTTTGCATCAATCCATTTCAGGGACGATTTTGAAACTGGTGAAGGCGGGAGAGCTTGATTGCGGATTTATTCTGGGAGACTGTGAAGTGGAAGGACTCAGCCATCTGTATCTGGATGGTTTTCTCCTACGGGTTGTCGGGCCTGTCGCCCTGCGGTCAAAGCTGATAAATGCAGATCTTGCGATGCTTGCGGATCTTCCCTGGATAGGTATTCCTGATGATTGCCCGTACAGCCGGATCATGGAGAAGTATTTCCAGGATCGTGGGCTGCAATTGCAGACGGAGGTAGTTGCCGATCAGCAGGCGGCCATTGTCAGTATGATTCAGTCCGGGGTCGGCCTCAACTTTATGCTGGAAGAAGAGGCCATTTCGGCGGAAAAAAAAGGGCAGGTAGCCCTCTGGCCAGGGGGAGGTTTTCCCATTGATCTTTCTTTTGCCTGGCGGTCACAAGACACGGATTCTCTACGCATGAAAGTCATGCTTGCCGCCATGACCGCTACCTGGCCGCAGGCAAAACAAGGTGGTTGTCAGGGCGGCGGATTGTAGTCTTATTCCCTTTTGTCGATGGGGACAAATTCTCGAGAGGGTTCCCCTGTGTATATCTGTCGCGGCCTGCCGATCTTTGTGGTCCTGTCCTCACGCATCTCTTTCCACTGGGCAATCCATCCGGGCAGGCGTCCCAGGGCAAACATAACGGTAAACATATTTGAAGGAATGCCGATGGCCCGGTAAATAATACCGGAGTAAAAATCCACATTGGGATAGAGATTGCGCGAGATGAAATATTCATCATTTAACGCGATTTCCTCCAATTGCTGCGCCAGGTCAAGCAGGGGGTCTGAAACATCAAGTAATGCAAGGATTTCATGGCAGGCATTTTTGATAATCGTACCCCGGGGGTCAAAAGTCCGGTATACCCGATGCCCGAAGCCGGACAGCTTGAATGGGTCGTTTTTATCCTTTGCCTTGGCAATGTATTTATCGAAGTTACAGTCATCGGCATAAATGGTTTCCAGCATCTCGATGACCGCCTCATTTGCGCCGCCATGCAGCGGTCCCCAGAGGGCATTGATGCCGGCGGCAATGGAGGCATACAGGTTGACGCCGGCGCTGCCGACCATGCGGACCGTGGCCGTGGAGCAGTTCTGCTCATGGTCGGCGTGCAGGATAAGCAGCTTGTTTAATGCGGCCACCACCTCAGGCCTTACGGTGTACGGTTTAACCGGTTTGTCAAACATCATGTTGAGGAAGTTGCCGCAGTAGGACAGATCATTGCTCGGGTAAACCAGGGGATGGCCCATGGATTTTTTATAAGAAAAGGCGGCAATGGTTCTGATTTTTGAAATAAGCCGGGCTGCCGTCATTTCGACATTTTCCAGTGGATCATCGCTCATTTCCGGGTAATAATTATGGAGGGTATTGACCATGACCGATAGAATGGACATGGGCGATGCATTGGGGGGAAAATGGTCGAAGAAGTGGAGCATATCCTCATGCAGCAGGGAGAAACGTTCCAGCAACCCTTTGAATCGTTCAAGTTCTTTAGCGTTGGGCAGCTTGCCATGGAGTAAAAGGTAGGCTACTTCAATAAAGAGGCATTTTTCAGCCAAATCTTCAATGGCGTATCCGCGATAGCGGAGAATCCCCCGGTTGCCGTCAAGAAAGGTGATGTCACTACAGCAGGATCCTGTATTTTTAAAACCAGGATCAATGGTTATACAGCCGGTCTGTTGCAGTAGATCTTTAAAGTCGATACCGCGATCACCTTCTGATCCCTCAACGATGGGAAAAGTGTAGGTTTTACCGTCAATAATGAGCTTGGCTTTTTGCGAATCTGTTGTGTTTGTCATAATTCCTTGTATTTCTTAAATTAAATGTTGCTTAAAAAATACGGGTTCAGGCTTTTTGGGTCATGCTGCAGGCTTGCCTCTTCTCATTGACCACCCTGTGATTCAGGGTCGATTGGAAAAGACTGTTTTGATGTTGTAACTGCGACCTGAAACTCGGAGTTTCAGCATTCCGTAAATTTGGTGTAGAGGAAGAATCGTTCCTTCCCGGCCGGAAAAAAACAATGCCGGGAAACTGTTGTTCGGGTACAATAAAAGAAGATGCTACCTGGTAGCCTTGATGCAAACAAATGCCGACAGCGAGTAATACCGATCTCTACACACAGATTTACAGTATAGTCCAAAAGAGTAAAAATATCAAGATCAATGCCCGGCAAGGTTCCGGCCCTGCAATGGTTTTCCGGTTATCCTTATAAAGGTAATGGTATGGGAGAAGGGTCAGGTTTCAGATGTATGGGAGTAATATTCTAAGAAAATGAACAATTCAAAACTGTATAAGCAACGCCTGCAGCGGTTTGTTGAGAGCGTTGATATATATCCCGTTTCCTGCGAGCGGCTGGCCGCCGGTCGCAATGACAGAGAGTGGCTTGACGGCGTCCTTGCCGGTGGCGCCGCTATTGTCCAGCTGCGCGATAAGGATTCGGACGATGGAGAACTCCTGGAAAAGGCGCGATATTTTCGCCGTAAGACACTGGAGGCCGGTGCCTTATTCCTGGTGAATGACCGTCTTGATATTGCCCTCCTGAGCGATGCCGATGGAATTCATGTCGGCCAGGATGACCTGCCGCCGGAGGCGGTGCGCATGCTCGCTCCGGATATGATCATTGGTCTTTCATGCAACAGTGAGGAGCAGGCAATGGAGTTGGGCCGTCAGGAACAGCGGGGTGGTTGTCCGGTATCTTACTACAATATCGGCCCCCTCTATCCCACCGGCACCAAGGAGGGGCTGGCAAGTTTTTTGGGACCACAGGCCATCGAGCGTTTTTCCAGGCATTGCTGCCTGCCGTTCACGGTTATGGGCGGTATTAAAGCCGGTCATATTCCGGAGGTTGTCGGTCTGGGAGCATGTAGAATCGCCGTGGTGACGGCGATTTCCCAGGCAGAAGATATTGCATCGGAAACCGGCCGTCTGCGAAACCTGATTGCTGATGAATGCAGGAAACAAAATAATGGATGAACGAAAAAAACAACGGCGTGCCATTGCCCGGGCCATGGAATATGCGGTTCCGGAAAAGAACATGGAAGAGGCGACTGATCTACTCCTGCGCTACCGGGACGATAAAATGGCTCTGGATCTGCTGTTGGAATTTTATTCCACTCTCCCCGGCGCTGTTGATGATTATGTCAGGGAAATACGCACGGTCGCCAGATCCGGGGGCGTTTTCCTCCTGGCAGCCATGACCGGATTGTCTGCGTATTTATATCTGATCTCCAGCGAAGGAATCGAGTTCCATGGCACCCTTGAACAAGGGCATCTGGAGAATGATCTTTTGGACTTTTTTGACTATGAGGACCTGACGGCCTTCCATCAATATTGCCGCAGGGCGGAGGAACTGCCCCTTTACGAGCCTCTGCAGGTAGATACGGATGTATGTCCGGCCTGTCATGCCGTGACCGGAGAGGTTCATGAGCTGGGCTGTCCCGTCGAGGTTTGTCCCTGGTGCGGCGGGCAGCTCATTGGTTGTTCCTGCCGTTTTGATCGACTTGGTATTGAGGCAATGACGGATGCGGATGTCACCCGTTTTGAAATCCTGCTCAATGAGCGCGGACGGATAGCCTATTCACCGGACCAGCGACCGAGCTTTGCCGATGAAGGACCGGGGGTAGCGCTGGAGTAGTAACATCTATTTCCGGCGCCGAATCCGGGATACGGCGCCGGGATGTCTTCCGGCGCCATGGATATTATTTTTTAAGGGACTCCAGGTACTCAAAGAGATCAGAATCCGTTGACAAAATAAGTGAGGTGTTGCCGGTAATTATATTTTTGTAGCTTTCCAGGCTTTTCTGGAAAGAATAGAATTCCGGATTTTTCGAGTAGACCCGGCCATAAATTTTTGTGGCCTCGGCATCCGCCTTGCCTCGTATTTCGGTAGCTTCCCGTTTCGCCTTTGAGGTAATCTCTTTAAGTTCCCGGTCCACCTTGCCAAGAATCTCCGCCTTTCGTCCTTCGCCCTCGGAACGTTTTTCAGCGGCAATCCTTTTTCTCTCCGAGATCATTCGATCATAGACTTTTTTGCGCACCGTATCGATATAGTTGACCCTTTTGAACATGACATCAATGAGCTCGATGCCATATTTCGGGGTCACGCTGGAGGCGGCCTTGAGGACGAATTGACTGATTTTATCCCGGCCCACCTTGGGTGGTCTGGTCATATCTCCTCCCCTGGTGGTTGACATCACCGTCGACATCATATAATCGGGTTTCCAGTCGGAGCTGCGGATAATTTCGATCAGGTTGTTTTTGTTGACCAGATCCCGGACAGTTCCGTTTATGATGTCATCAAGCAGCGATTGCGCTCTTGCCTCAGTGCCGACCGCCTGCAGAAAACGGAGCGCGTTGGAGATGCGCCAGCGAGCGGTATTGTCGATGTAGATAAAGGTTTTATCGTTGGTCGGTATCTGATTGGGGTCACCGTCCCAGATAAGTATTCGTTTCTCGAAATATTGGACCTTCTGGGTTACGGGTCGTTTGAAATGGAGCCCGGCGTCTGTGACCGGCTGGCCGACGGGTTTACCGAATTCAGTAATAACCGCCTGCTGCCCCTCTCTGAGGATAAAAAAGCCGTCCCAGGCCATTGCGATAAGGCCGAAGACCACGCCAAGGAGAATAATACGCACTATATGTTTCATAATAGTTCCTGCCGGTATCCTATTTTATTTCCGGTTTCGGTGATTTTTTTGCCAAATCGAGAAACGGAAGAAGGGTCTGTTGTTTTTTGTCCATGACATAAATATGGTCGACACCGGGGAGGATATCCTGCATGGCCTCAAGATACATCCTCCGCCTGGTAACATCCGGCGCCAGTTGATATTCCTTGACAATGGCCTGAAAACGGTTGGTTTCGCCTTCTGCCCGGTTGATCCGCTGCACCGCATAACCATGGGCTTCTTCGACAATTTTTTTAGCGCTGCCGCGGGCTTTGGGAATAACCCGGTTATAGGTTTCCTCAGCCTCGTTGACCAGCCGTTTCCGATCCTGATCAGCCTCGTTAACCTCATTAAACGCCGGTTTGACAGGGTCGGGCGGGTTAATGTCAAGAAATCTGAGGGTGACTATGGAAACACCGCATTCCAGGAGATTCAGCTGTTTCTGAAGTTCCTGCTTGGCGGAACCTGCAAGGATTTCCCGATTGCTGAGAACATAATCAAAGTCCATATTGCCGACAATGCGTCTGGTAACCATCTCCGATGCATCTCGGACAGCCTGTGGTACGTTGCGGACTTTAAAGAGAAAATTGACCGGATCACTGACCTTGTACTGGACGATCCAGTCAACGTTAATGACGTTTTTGTCACCGGTCAGCATCAGCGATTCCATGTCAAATCCCCGTCGATCAAAAACAGAGGTTTTGCCGGGGAGACGGGTTCGAAAACCAAATTCCTCCTTACGCACTGATTCGACATCAACCTTGATCAGGTCTTCCATATAGGGAAGCTTAAAGTTGAGGCCCGGCTGCGTGGTGCGGGCGTATTCACCGAATCTGAGAATGATACCGACCTTGCCGGGCTCAATGGTATAGAATGATGAATAGACGCCTTTAAAGACGAGCAGGGCCATGATAATCAGGAAAATTTTTCCGATACCCGGTCCGCTGTTTCCGGCTGATGCGGGAGAGGGTGTTCCATCATCTCCCTGGTTTTGCTGCGGATCCTTGCCTGAAAATGAGTCACGAATTTTTTGAATCAGAGCAGCGAGTATATCTTCGGGTGAGGAAGGTTTCTTTTTTTGCCCCCATGGAGGCTGTTGGTTCATGGGCATGGAAGACCTCTATCTTCACAGGTTGAGAAATCAATGCACCCTCGTCAGATGACGCGGGCAGGATATGGAGTTTTTTAAAAAAAATCAGTCTATATTTAAAACTGGAATCACAGGACTTACAAGTCTTTTCTGGTGACTTTAGAAAAGAGGTTGTGGGCTATGAAGCGCAGCCAACCCCCAGCAGATAGCCACAAGAGCCAGCGCGCAACCAAAGAAAAAACGTTGTATGACGCTCTTGTCGGCAATTTGTATAAGCCCGGTGATAGTTATCAGCAGCCCAGTGGTTACGCCACAGAAAAACCCGAAAAGGTGGGCGCCAAGGTCGGTCTGTTTACCTTCGGAACCTAAAAAGGCGAGCAGACCGGCACCTGCGCCCAGGGGAATGAGGAACTTCAATGGTGAATGTCTGCCGCTTTTTATCTGCAACCCACTGAAAATGCCGATGGCGGCAAAAACAGCGGTGGAAAAACCCACTGAATAATGAGGGCCGCTTCTGATGGCGATATTTATAAAATTGGCAATAGCACCGGTAATCAGCAGAAGAAGCCAGCCGGACCCATAGCCTGTTGTTATGCAGAGCAGGTGGACCATGAAGCCGCCGATCAGGCAGTTGCCCAGTATGTGCATTCCATCCGCATGCAGGCTCAAGCCGGTGATGAGACGCCACCACTGACCGTGTTCGAGGATCTGTCGGCTGTCAATGGCACCGGCAGCAAACCAGGGATTCCCCTGTTGCCATGGGCCGGTAAACAGATAAAAAAGAAACAGGCCGCCCATCATTAACAGGGTGGGCGGTGGTGGTGTTTGCCGTTGTCGTTGAACAATCCAGGGCGGCGGCGGAGGCCAGTTGCTGTTTTCTTCAAGGTAGGCATGCAGCTGTTGCCGGGCCTGGTGAGCATTATCCCGGGGTACGAGTAAACGATTATCATTTTGGAAGTGATCAATATCCATGGCTGCAAGAACCAGCGCACAGGCGGCAATGTATTGCGCGTCCCCCCCGGCGACCACGGAGTATTCCCCTGTATTGTCTGGGAACAGGTCCGGAGGAGAGTCGTGGTTCATTGGTGATGTCGAGATGGGTAATTTTTAGCCCGGATATTTCACAAAGGTCGTCGAAGTTTACGCTTACCTGTGAAATGTCCGGGTTAGACATACTAAAGAT
>CAZURY010000014.1:0-15005 GCA_964623145.1 uncultured Desulfobulbus sp.
ACCGGAATCAACTGTTTACTGATGACCCGGGTCAATGGATACAGGCGAGTCCCTGAACCGCCGGCGAGAATGATACCTTTCATGTGCAGATTGAATTTATATGGATGGTTGTCTTTGTTAAAGGATTGTCTTGCAAATCTGCCTTATATAATCTTATTTTAGGCTGTTGCAAAGTATTTCCTGTTCATATCAGAGTATTCCCTTTGTGATGAGTTCGAGTTCGTATAAAGTTCAAGTCAACTAAAAAGATAACTCTTTATCAGAGTCGTTTTATCCTTACCAAAAAATAATATATAACAAAAAACCACTGAATATAAAGGAATTGCATCTACAGGGCAGAAATATCCTTTTATTATTTTGTACCTTTATGAAAAATTATATGATATTCTTTTAATATTTCCATTCTGGAAACATTCTATTATAAAATCTGTAATAATATGTTGTTCGCTGATAGCGTGACATATACCACGTCATGGCATTTTTACATTACCTATTATAGTACTAACCCTTTGAATTCAGTTTTTTTACACTACCCGAGTCCCACCGGCTACAACAGATTTATGTGTACACACAGTATCAAAACCGTAACTATTTACCAGGACATTTAACGGGTGCAATCCCATTTTAACTTCAATAATAATAATGAGGAGATAAAAATGCAGGTCAGTGTTTTTGGTCTTGGATATGTCGGAGCCGTATGTACAGCTTGTCTTGCCCGGTTTGGCCACCGGATCATAGGTGTTGACGTTGTCAGGAATAAGGTGGACATGATTAATCGTGGCCTTTCTCCGATTGTTGAGCCTGGTCTGGGCGAATTGCTGTCGGAAGGAGTCCGGGCTGGTCGCATCACTGCTACACTCTCTGTTGAAGAGGCTGTCCAGCAGACGGACATCTCCTTTGTTTCCGTGCCCACACCTTCTATGCCAAATGGTGCGTTGAATCTGGAATATATAGAAAGCGCCTGCCGGCAGATCGGCAAGGTCATTAAGGATAAAAACAGTTATCACACCGTTGTCATTCGCAGTACGGTTCTGCCCGGCAGTGTCAGGGAAATGGTTTTACCTGTTCTTGAAGAGGTAACCGGTAAAAAGGCCGGTATTGGATTCGGCTTGGCTGTCAACCCTGAATTTCTGCGCGAGAGCAGCGCCATCAGCGATTTCGACAATCCGCCCATGACGGTTGTCGGCTGCCTTGACGAGACCTCTGGCGGGCAACTCAAAGAGTTATACAGTCATCTTACCGCGCCTATGTTTATTACTTCCATCGAGGTGGCGGAGATGGTGAAATATGCATGTAACAGCTGGCATGCGGTAAAGGTCGCATTTGCCAATGAAATAGGTTCAATAGCAAAAGCCTGCGGCGTGGATGGCCGTGAGGTGATGGAAATATTCTGCACCGACACCAAACTCAATATTTCCAGTTATTATATGCGACCTGGTTTTGCCTTTGGAGGCTCCTGCCTGCCCAAGGACGTGCGGGCGCTTACCTACCGGGCCGCAAAAATGGATATAAAACATCCATTGCTGTCCTCGGTAATGGAGAGTAACAAAAATCACATTGAAAATTCGTTCAGACTGATTGAAAAATCCGGGAAACGAAAAGTTGGCTTTCTCGGCCTGAGCTTTAAAGCCGGCACCGACGATCTTCGGGAGGCCCCTCAGGTAGAATTGGTTGAAAAGTTGCTCGGCAAGGGATACGAGATCATGGTTTATGATGCCAACGTCAGTTATGCAAAAGTTCACGGCAGTAACAAGGAGTATATCGAACAACGCATTCCCCATATTGCTTCCCTGCTCCATGATGATATGGATACGGTTATTCATGCCTCCGACTTTATCGTCATCGGGAATGGCAACAAGGAGTTTTCTACTGTGTTTAACAAAATAGAAGACCGGCACCATGTGCTTGATCTCAATGGTTTTATGCACCAGAAATCGTATGGAAATATCCAGGGTATCTGCTGGTAGGGTTGTTTCGTGCAGTCTTTTTTTCAAATCGTTTTCGGTTGGTCGTTACTGCTGTCGTTTATTGGCGCTCTTTCCTTGGTGGTGCCCCCGACGGTTTTTGACCAGACCCACCCTGATTTTATTCTCATCATCGGAACCATAGGCATTTGGCGCTATGGAGTTGGTATGGTTCATTATGTCCGGGCTCTGATTTTTCTTTACCTCGTTTTTCCGCTCCATAGACGCAGGGCCCTGCGCGCCCTGTCTATCAATCCACCGTCCCATATCTATCTGATGGTGACCAGCTTTCGTATAGATACTATGACCACCGCCATGGTGTATGAATCCGTTATACAAGAGGCCATGAACTGCGGTTACCGAGCTACGGTGGTAGCATCTATTGTTGAATTGAGTGATGAACTGATCTTCAAGACTCTGTGGAATAAATACCGGCCCGGGGCGTCGGTAACCCTGAAAATTGTCCGTATTCCAGGCACAGGCAAACGGGATGGCCTGGCCTATGGATTCCGGGCCATAGCACGGGACATGCCGGATTCCTCCGACCTAGTTGTGGTGGTGGATGGTGATACTGTGCTGGAACCGGATGTCGTCAGTCGCTGTGTACCGTATTTTTCCCTGTTTCCAAAGGTGGGCGCCCTGACAACCAATGAGTATTGTGACGTCCAGGGTTCTTATTGGATGAGCCAGTGGCACAAACTCCGGTTTGCCCAACGCCATATCGGCATGTCTTCTATGGGACTGGCAAAGCGGGTACTCACTCTGACCGGCAGGATGTCAATGTTTCGGGCTGGTGTGGTTACCGAGCAGGAGTTTATAGATGATGTTGAAAACGATTTTCTTGAGCATTGGCGTCTGGGTAGATTTAAATTTCTGACCGGGGATGACAAGTCAAGCTGGTTTAGTCTTATGCGCAGGGGGTGGGATACCTACTATGTTCCTGATGCCATTGTTAAAACGGTGGAACATCCGCCGGACAGAAATTTCCTGCGTGCTGCCCGTCAACTTATGTTCCGTTGGTACGGCAACTCTCTCAGGCAGAATTCACGTGCGACCAGACTTGGCTTGCAGCGACTGGGTCCACTGACCTATTATGTCCTCTGGGATCAGCGAATTTCCATGTGGACATCCCTGCTCGGGTTGACAGCGGCAATTGTAGCTGCGGTAAAATACTCCATTGTCTATCTGGTTATGTATCTGCTGTGGATAGCCATCACCCGGACCATTGTCACCCTGTTGCTCAGGGCTTCGGGCCACAAGATAGGCCCTGCCTTCCCCCTGATGCTCTACTTTAACCAGATTTATGGATCATTGATCAAAATCTATGTATTTTTCCGGCTTGATAAACAATCCTGGACCAGACAGAAAACCAGGCTGAAAGCACATGACAATACCTTTCAGGCACAATTTAACCGTATTTCTCCACCTATAATGACCCTCACGGCTGCAAGTGCATTTATCGCCCTGATTTTGTGCATGGTCTGAATCATGCCGTATCATTTATGTACAGGATCTCAATATGTCGCAACCAGAAAGTAACATCGTACACGAAACCGAAGCCCAGCGCCGCCATGCAAGGGTCAAACTGCCGGCCCGCATTGTTATGGAAGATAAAAACGGGATCTCTCATACTGTCAGACTAAGAGATCTGTCCGCCAGTGGATTTGGACTGCATGCCGGAGATTTTCCTTTTAAACAGGGGGGACGATATTCCGGAGAACTTTTGTTTCATTTAAATACCATTGAATTCCGCCTGCCGATCACATTTATCGTTGTCCATTATGTTGAAAATGAACATCAGGCAGGATGTGAATTTGATGATCTTAATCCGGAGCAGATATCAATTCTCAGATTGTTTATCAGTAAATATCTGGCTGGTGACCTGGTCACAAGCAATGATATCCTGACAACCCTTTCTCGAGAGAATTTCACCAAGGCCAGGAAACAAGCCGGAACCGGGGAGTTGACTGGCTGGAAAAGGTTTCGCGCTCTTTTCGGCACCGCACTGGCTGCCTGTATAAGTGTTTTTGTGCTGGCATTTATCACATACAACCTGTACCAGAATTTTTTTATAACCAGCGCTGTTACTGCCCTGGTGGATGTAGAAAGCGAACTGGTGCAGGCTCCGGCGGAAGGATATCTCGAACTGGTGGACGACGAGGCCCAACAGGTGAAACAGGGAGCCGTCCTGGCAACGATTTCATCTCCGGCCTCCGAGTTTCTTAAACAGAGTCAAATTGCAGCGGTAGCTCCGGAAAAACTCACATCCCTGCTCTCTCAGGTTTCCAACATCCTGGTAAAAAGTCCCTGTGACGGAACGGTTCTTCAAGGCAGGGTCAGCAATAAGACCTACGTCCGTAACGGCGAAGTTCTTTTTGATCTGGTCTGCCAGGGAAGCAGTCCGTATATCAAGGCCATCTTCAACTACAGAGATGCTGACGACCTGGCGGTCGGTAAAACCGTGCAACTTAGGTACCCGGCTGAAGACAAATCATTTTCCGGTTCGATCCAGACCGTATCCGTTGATCTGAAATCAAACATGAGCAGTGTGACAGTGATAATACAGCCTGAGCAAGCTCCCGGTCTTGACAAAGTGGCCGGACCGGTCTTTGTCATGATACGGAAAACTCCATCGTTTTTTCATATTTTAAAGCATTGATTACAGGAAAATCGGACGAGGTTCCGTATGAATTACCTTCCTTCTCTTTTTTTTCTTTTTGTATTGAGTGCGTGCAGTCTGGTTCAGGACGTGGATTACGCACGTCGTCAGGCCGATGCCGGCTATACGGAAAAAGCGGAGAGGATGTTGAAGGAACTTAGTGATGACGGTTATGTAGAGGCCAAACTTGCTCTGGCCGATCTCTACAGCCGCAGCAATGAGCCCGGCCTGCTTGCCAAAGCCGGTGTATATTACCGTCAGGCCAGGGAATTTTCGAAAAAAGCTGATTATAACTATGTACGTTGGCTTGAAAAGATGAGTCGAGTCGATGCCGACTATATAGAGCCGGCACATCGCGCCCTGCTCCAGCGACAAGAAACCTTCCACGATGCCCTGCCATTGCTTGCTCGTTTTTATGCTGCTCACAGGACAGACTACCCGGATTCAGATATCGCGTCATTGCTTGATGCCATGCTGCAAGATGGCATCGACAGTAAAGAAGAGATTGCCGTAGTGCTCAACAGACTTGACGACCCTGAAAAATACTCAGGACTGATCAACAGGATTTGTGGTCCAGGAAATGCGCAAGGTCTGAAACCGGTGTGTCTACAGCTCCATTTTAAGCTGGCAAAAGCAACCGATGACGCAGACAGAATCGAGCAACTCAGTCGTCAGTTGGAAGAAAACTATCTGACAACAGCTGACAAAAAGAGGGACAGCCTTGTTCCGGAGACAGAAGAATTGCTCTTTCGTTGCGCCTCTATTTTACTTAACAATAAGTATGGTTCCCGGCAAGTCGCTGCCGGACTGCGTCTTGCCGCTCTGGGTTCCGCGCAAAGCCCCCGTCTCTTTCTGCTTTTAGCCAGGCAGGAGTACCGGCAGAGAATGCTTCTGAGTAATGAAGAGTTACTGACAGGACTTGAAAAACTTGTTGAGCAGGGAAATCCCGAAGCCAAGAGAATACTGGGAAGGATGTATGCCACCGGACAGCGGATTATTGATGATCCGATCAGGGCGGAAAGTCTATTTTTGCAGATCCCTGATGATCCCAAGGCTTCTCTTTATCTCGGACGTCTGTATCTCACAGGAAAGCTGGGAGCGAAAAAACTCCAGGCCGGGATTAATCATCTTCTTTTTGCAGCACGCCGTGATGTACAGCCGGCATATTATGAACTGGCCAAGGCCTTTAATGGCTGGCCGGGCATCCGAAGTAATACTATGTATAGCTGGGTTTTTGCCACCATGGCGGAGATGGGGCCGCAGTCACCGCAGACAAAGAGCAACATCGATGCATTGATGCTCATCTTGAAGGAAAAACTGACCGACCGGGATGCGGCTGAAAAACAACTTGTTTATGAGCGGGAGAGATTTTTTGAAATTCGATCCGGGAGCAGGCATGCTGACCAGTCGTCG
Organism: uncultured Desulfobulbus sp.; assembly: GCA_964623145.1. GTDB lineage: Bacteria > Desulfobacterota > Desulfobulbia > Desulfobulbales > Desulfobulbaceae > DRLX01. The sequence continues at coordinate 6,037 of CAZURY010000014.1, forward strand.
GCAGGGGGCAGTGATTTATGAAGACATATATCTTTACCGCCCTGATACTCCTGCTTGCTATCTTACCTGGCTCTGCAGGTGGTGCAGACTATCTCCGGGAAACAAATGGTTATGACTTGTGGTGCCGGTACAAAATCGGTGCTGTTGCCGAGCGGTTGCCCCATCGGGAAAACAGAACACAGGATAAAGAACAGGGCGGATTTGTTCAGCTTGCTCTTCTTGGCTCAGGCAGAGTGTACGATGACTGGTCCTTTCTTTCAGAGGGCCGGGCGTTTCTTTCCGGATCCCAACTCTCCTCAACTTTTACCGATCAGGATGCAGGAAGAGTAGCACGGACCACGGACACCAGCAGCTATCTGCAGCTGCGGCAATTCTGGGTACGGTACCATGGTATAACCGATTATCCGGGAGAACACCTGACCCTTGGTCTGCAGAGAATCCGTTCAGCAAGTTCGCTGTGGTGGGACAGCGACCTGGAAGCTGTAGTCTGGCGATTTTCAGGCACCAGGCTGCGATTTCAGGCGGGTATTGGTGAACGTTTTGACCCTTATCGTACCGGCAGTGAACTTAACGCTGTGGATAAAAATAAACTTCGCTTTTTCACAGAAAGCATTATCGACTGGAAACCATATCATGAAATTACATTCAGGGGTATGTACAGCCGTCAGAACAGTCATGACAAGGCCGGCGACGTGTACAGCTCCGCGCCGGAGGGAATAAATGGAGAGTGGCTCTGGTATGGTCTTGGTTTATCCTCAAACTGGATCAAACGGCGTAACCATCAAAGTCCTTTTGCCTATAATCTCGAATGGATCGGCCTGACCGGCCAAAGTGATTTCACCCGTGAGGATGGTACATTGTTAGAGAACCATACGATTAGCGCCTGGGCCGTTGATGCCGGTGTTCGTTATGATTTTCAGACAATGCCGACCTCTTTTGGCTTAAGCTTTACGTTCGGGAGCGGAGGTTTTGACAATAATGTGTCCAACCTGTTTGTGCAGACCGGCCTGCAGTCAAACCGCAACCGTTATGTGGGCAACGGTCAGTATCTGTATCGCTTCAACGATGCCCTCCGTCCTGACCTGACCAACCTGATTCAGGAAAGCCTTTTTTTTTCGCATACCTTTCAGGATACTTTTTTGCTGGCCGGCGCCTTGTCAGGATATCAGCGGGATGAAAATCGATTGCCCATCTACATGAATAGTGAGCCGCTGAATATGAACCGACTGTCTTCTGATGTCGGTTCCGGGGTGGATCTCTCTCTTCGTTATGATGTACAGACAACCATCTTCAGTGTCCCTCTCAAATTTATCCGCTTACGCAGCTCGGCTTTTTTTCCCGGTGGTGCCTTTGACGATGATGCGGATGATACGGTGTATCGTGTTGTACTCGAACTCGTTGGAGGAGCAATCCTGTGAAACCAAAAGTAAAAATTATTTTTGCCTTTCTGATCTGTCAATTATTTGCAACACAGGTATTAGCGGCAGGATATCAGGTAAAAACCCTTGATCCGGAACAACTGAAACTTTCCCCCGTAACCCTGCCTGATATTTCAAAATTTTCCTCTGAATCGATTGAACGATTGCTTGCTGCTGCCAGAAAGAAAAAACCAGGTACTGTGTCCCGTAAAATGGTACACGGGCAGGTTGAATTGCGGATGCTTTATAGTGATAAGGGGTTGTTGAACATGGGGCTCAGACAGAAAAGCCTCCCCTCAACTCTGGTGATCGAAGGGGGAGTCATGACCTTACAGGAGGTCAGTCGTGCCTTTCCCCGCCTGCTTGTCCACCTTGGCGGCAATGAATACCTGGCGAAACTCCCTATTGCGGTGGGCATCCATGCCACGCTCATCATACAAAATAAGGTTCTTAAACTTTCGCAGGAACGAGGCGCCTTCCTTGCCAACGGAGGAGTTCTTTTTCTGCAGGGCGGCGCCCTGCTCGGCTGGATAGAGTCCACGGACTTGCCTGCATTGTACAGCGGTGACAAACATGCGTATCGGCCGTTTTTTGTGGGTTGGGGAGGCAGCAGGACCTATTTTAATCGGACTAAAGCTGCCCACCTGGGGTATTTCCGCTCCAAGTCCTATGGCATCACCCTGACCTCATATCATGTCAAACCGACGGAGAAACTTTTTCAACGCCGGGATTTTGATTTTTCCCAGCCTCCGACCGGCTGGTTTGTCAATTCTCATTTTTCCGACATCTATTACGGGTTCTACTGTCATGAGGCAAAGGACGTCATTATAATCAACAACACGTATGCAGACAACATCATTTACGGCATTGATCCCCATGATAGTTCGTCCGGACTTATTATTGCCAAAAATAATATCTACGGAACCCGCGTCAAGCATGGAATTATTGTTTCCAGAGAGGTAAACAACAGCTTTATTTTCCAGAACGAAACCCATGACAATACCCTTTCCGGCATCATGCTCGACCGGCAGTGCACCAACAATCAGGTCGTGGCTAATATGGTATACAGGAATGGAAGTGATGGAATAACCCTGTACGAATCAGGAGACAACCTGGTTGCAGAAAATATCGTCTTCAGTAACAAGGCACATGGTGTTTATCTCCGCAACAGTGAACATGTTAACCTGCTTGACAACACAATCATAAATAATGGCGGGTTCGGGGTGTTTTTACAAACCCAGGATCTTCTTGCACTTGGCCACAAGCGTGACCTGCAGAAAGATCCTTACCGTCAAAAGATCTCCGCTATCCTTGGCGGCGGGATTATCGCCCAGAATAAAAGTGGATCCATCTTTGTTAAAAATGCTGAAAAATTCTGCATTTATCACGTTTTTTTTGATCAAAACGGAGGGAAAAAACATCAACTGAAATTTGGTGGCGATTTGAAACAATACCATAACCAGATAGTGCAATCACTGTGGGGTGAGCATGGTGTGGCCGTCCTGTCCAGAATAGGGGAACCGTGACATGGTTTTTTCTTCCCAGGTTTTTCTTTTTCTCTTTCTCCCTCTCTTTCTGGCAATCTATTACCTGACACCGGCTCGCCATCGTTCGTTGGTTATCCTTCTGGGCAGTTACAGCTTCTACGGATGGTGGAGGGTTGATTTTTTACTGCTGTTTATCCTGGTGACGATCTGGAATTTTGTTCTTTCCCAAAACATTATCGCTCATCAATCACATGACTCAGGCAAGTGGTGGCTGCGTCTGGGTATTGCCGGAGATCTTTGCGTTCTTGGATATTTCAAGTATGCCAACTTTGGCGTAAACTCATTAAACGCACTATTTGAGCGGTTCGGGCTTGCTCCCCTTACATTTGGCAAGGTGATTCTTCCCATCGGCATTTCTTTTTATATTTTTCAAGCCATCAGTTACCTGATGGACGTCTACCGCCGGGATACTCCACCCTGTCCGAAGTTTATCGACTTTGCAGCTTTTATAGCACTCTTTCCACAGCTGATTGCCGGACCTGTCCTGCGATACAAGGATCTTGCCGATCAGTTTGCCGGCCGCACCCACTCGTATGCAAAATTTGCCGAGGGCGCTTCCCGGTTTATGCAGGGTTTTATGAAAAAAGTATTGATCGCTGATACCCTTGCGCCTATTGCAGATGCTGTTTTCAATAATTCAATGCCCAGCATGGCTGATTCCTGGCTCGGCACCCTGGTCTATACCCTGCAGCTCTATTTTGATTTTTCCGGATACAGCGACATGGCCATCGGTCTTGGATTGATGATGGGATTTCGTTTTGTGGAAAATTTCAATCAACCCTATATCAGCCAGTCGATTACCGAGTTCTGGCGGCGCTGGCACATCAGCCTTTCCACATGGCTGCGGGACTATCTATACATTCCCCTGGGAGGTAACCGGCACGGGAGGGTAAAAACATACCGCAACCTGATTCTGACGATGCTCCTGGGCGGATTATGGCACGGGGCGAACTGGACCTTTGTCCTCTGGGGTTTGTGGCACGGAGCCTGGATGGCGATTGAGCGGGCATCAGGGATTCCGCAGGACAACAAATTTCGTCCGATTCGTTGGGCCTTCTGCACCCTGCTGGTTGTTTTGGGATGGGTGCTGTTCCGTGCCGATTCCCTTCATCAGGCATGGCGGCTTTATGGAGCCATGTTTGGCGCCGGCACAATAGGACTTTCCCCGGATCTGGCTCTTTCAATCTCCTCTCTTCAACAAATAGCCATTGCCGGTGCACTTCTGCTTCTGGTTTTCCAGGGAATGCGGGCACGTCATTTCTCCATAAACCGTTTGTTGGTGTATCGGCGTGTCTTGCCACTCCTACCGGCCATTCAGTTGCCCCTGTTTTTGCTGGCAGTAAGTAGACTGATCGCAGCAAGTTATTCACCATTTCTGTATTTTCAGTTTTAGGGGCAGGCACAATGAGAAGAAAACAGATAAAATTATTAAACGGCGCCGTTTTCATCTCCTGCATTGTCATTCTTGGATTATATTCATCCCGGGCAATCACAATTCCTGATGCAAATATCCCTCTGCTGGCAAGAGGTGCTGTTTTCCGGCGGATGGAGACACTGTATCAGGATAGTTTCCCGTTGAAAGGTGTGGCCACGGGTTTTTGGGCAGCTCTCAATTTTCAGTTGTTCCATGAGGGGAGAAACGGCGTGATTGTCGGCAAGGACAACTGGTTATTCAGTTCCGAGGAATACTCTTTTCCCGCGAACTTTCAGGAGATTTGGGATAAAAATCTGCAACGGATAATTCGACAGGTACAACTCCTGCGTAAAAACGATATACAGGTGTTGGTCGCACTTGTTCCTGAGAAAGTTGATCTGTACAGAAATATGCTCACAAAAGATTCAGAACACAACAGTATCAATCTCTACAACCGAAGTTATGCCTATCTGACCGGCAGGGGGCTTCGGGTTGTCAATCTCAGGAATGCTCTGGCAGCGGCAGTGCATCGAGGCCAACAGGTATTTTTTCGCACCGACACCCATTGGACCGTCCACGGTTCCCGACTGGCAGCACGGGCAATAGCGGACGATAACTCTCTTCCTTACGGAGAAGAGAAATTTGTCACCGGAAAAAAAGAAACGAAAACGCTATCCGGAGACTTAATGAATTTTATTCCAACCGGCTCGTTTTTTGCTCAATTCGGACCTCCTCCGGATACTATGAGTACGGTAACCATCCGGAAGGAGGAGGAGGACGATGTCGAGTTGTTTACCGATACCGTACTCAACACAGCTTTGGTTGGTACCAGCTACAGTGCGGATAAACGGTGGCAATTTGTCGACTGGCTGCAACTGTTTCTCCATAAAGAGCTGATCAACTACGCCGACACGGGAACAGGGCCTTTTGCTCCAATGAAGACGTTTATAAATGAGAACCTGAGAAATGAACAACAAATATCTTTTGTGATCTGGGAGATACCCGTACGATATCTTCTCGTGCCTCCCGATCACAACACCACAGGTAAGGAGATAAAATGAAATATTCAAACCTTGTTGTAATGATACTGTTTTTAATGCATCCTTTAACTACTGTTGCAGCGGATTCTGCCCTGTACGATAAAAAGCCGCCGGCAAATGCCTATTTCTACCGGGTACTGAACGCTTCGGATGCTCTGTCCCTTGAAGTAAAACTGGATGGAAAAATCCTGGCCAGACTCAAACCGCTTTCTGTTTCCGATTACGCATTCTCCATTACCTCACCGATTCGACTGCAGTTAAACGATAAAGAAATAACTGTTCCGGGGCTGCCCAAAAGTATGATGACCTTGGTTTGGGATGGTAAAGGGGACAGCTACATGATTACAGAAAAACCGTTTGCCAACAGAAAAAAGGCGCGGCTGAAGCTGTTTAATATCGGCAGCAAGCCTATCATGCTGAAAACAGCCAACAGTAAAACAACTGTTATTGAACCCGTCGCTCCCGGCCACTATGGTTTTAGGGATGTCAATGCACTTCATCTTCCTTTTGCGGTACACGAAAATAATACCAGAATTCTAACCACGGAAAAGATAGCCCTGCGCAAGGGTATTGCCACCTCCATATTCATGGTGCAGACAGGAAAACTTCCGTTGTATATCCTGTCTGATGCACAAAGGTAGGTTGTACATGCGTATTTTGCAGCAGAAACCTTGTATTTTTTTTGCCTTGGTCTTGTTATTGACTGCTGGTGTCTGTAGTGCGGCAGAGCCAGAATATCGGGTTGAAATATTTGATCATCTGTGCCGTGAAACCGCTGATGAGGCCAGTTATACCTCAACAAAGCTGAAAGCATTAAAATTCCTTACGGAAGGAAAAGAGGGATGGGTGTATCGTTCCGGTGACGATTTTCTCGAGGATTTTGCTGCCGACGCATCCTATACGGGGTTAAAAGAGCTTACCGCATACCTGGCTTCCCTGGGAACCAGACTTATGATTTTTTATACTCCCACCAGGGCGCTCATGACCCCTGCGTATGTACCGCCGGATCGTTTTAATTACGACAGGGCACTTGATTCGTATCTCTCCAAGGTTGCAAAGCTGCGTTCATTGGGAATTATTATCCCGGACATGGAAGCTTTAATCCGCGAGTCGCGCAATACGGATTTTTATTTTAAACGGGATATTCACTGGAGCCCGAAGGGCTCCCGAACTGCCGCCAAACTTGTAGCGTCCACCATTCGGCAGCTATCGATACACCTGCCCAAAGCAGAGCAACACGTTGTCAATAAACCCATGGGTACCTATTCCATACATGGCTTTATGCAAAAAGGGATACAAATCATCTGTGGGGGGACTTATATTCCTCAATATTTCCGATGGTTCGGCCCTACTGAAAATTCGACAGAGGGCGATGATCTCGAGGCCAACGCTTTGTTTCAAGACACGGCAGAGAATGAGGTCATGGTATTGGGTACAAGTTTTTCATATCTCAAGGAGTTGAATTTTTCCGGCTATCTCCAGGAATACCTGGACACACCCGTGGATAACATTTCCATGCCTAGCGGTCGGGATATTGGAAGTTGGCTCAAATACATCGCAAGCGGAGAGTTTTCCACCCACCCCCCTCAACTGATCATCTGGGAAATTCCTGCTTACTACTTAGTTGACGACCCCATGCTTTTTGCCCAACTTGTTCCTGCCATCCGTGGCGGCTGTTCGGGGCGCACGCCTCTTGTTCAGGCGGAGACCATCCTGACGGATCATCGCGAACCGGGCAATGAACTGTTCTTTACGGATAAACTTTTTGATGTCCCCCTGTCCGAACTTGTTATGGATCTGGAATTTTCAGATAAGGACATCAACAATATAAAAATCAATGTCTGGTATACAAATGGCAAAGTAAAAAAAGGAACTATTAAGAAACCTGCCCGGGCGCACACTGGTGGTGCATTTATTTTTTCTCTTTTTGGCGATATGCTGCAACCGACAGGGGGCGTGATGGCCGTAGAGCTGTCCCGCATTGAGGGCATACCCGTGGCAGATTACCTCAACAAGAAAGGCATGAACGAGCTGAAGGTCAGGACGACTGTGTGCAGAATGGCTCCCTGGACAGCGAAGCCTGAAACAAAATAACCTGGATTATTATGGATCATCACTGGCTGTTTACTCTTCTTCCCGCGATACTTTTAGCTGGGCAAATATCCTGTTCACCCAGTATGCCGGATACATCATTTGTAGGTGTCCGGGCGCCGAAGGTGTACGCGGATATTCAACAGAAAATCCAACCGACAGCCGGTGCAAAGATGGCACATTGTTCAATGCCGGCACCCTACCAAGGAAAGCTTGTCTTCAGGAGCCGATACGAGGGCAGTAATTCTGCAAGGGATCAGATTAATGTTCGGGCAGAGCAGGACTATACCGAGAAAACAAAACCCTTCATCGATCTGCAGCAATTTCTGGCCAGTGAAACAGATGCCATTATTAAGAGCGGTCAGGACAACGGCAGAATTGACTGCATACTCAGAACTCTCATTAGCTGGAAAAAGACAGGTGACTTGCTTCAACCGACAAAGAATCATACCGGCAAGGCGATAAGAAAATGGACACTTGCCGCGATTTCCGCAAATTTATTGAAAATAAACCACCTTGCCGAAGAATATAATGCATCTAAATTTGCAGTTGTTAAAATCTGGGTGGGTGCGCTGGCGGACCAGGTTGTCCGGGATTATTCGGATCTTCCTTTGAAGAAAATTAACAACCATGCCTATTGGGCTGCCTGGGCTGTGATGACTTCGGCGGCATTACTGGATAGAAAGGATCTTTTTTCCTGGTCCAAACAGATGTTTTCAACGGCCATGAACCAGGTTAATGACCGGGGATTTCTTCCCAACGAGCTTCGGAGGAAGTCTCGAGCCTTACTCTACCATAATTATGCCTTAACTCCGCTGGTCGGAATTGCTGCTTTTCTTCAGGCCAACGATCAAGACCCTTTTCTGCCTGGTAAAGGGGGGCTGCAACGTCTGACAGGAGTTGTGCTTGAAGGGATAAATAATCAGGAATTGTTTGCCAAGGTGACAGGCGTGCCGCAGGTACCTTATGATTTGTACCTCCACGGCCGTTTATCCTGGCTTGCCATATACTTCACCCTGGATCATTCATTTTCTAAAAAAATGAGGGCGAAACTTGCCCGAATCCGTGAAAAATCCATGCCGCTTAAATCAAGCCGTATGGGTGGTGACCTCGGGTTTCTCTACCTTGGCCGCTGATTCCCTCCGAAAAAAAGGCCATACGAAGAATGAGTTAGTGGATCATTGTTTCTGTAAATTTGATTATAGCTTGGCAGGAGCAGGCCACAGCTTATACTTTAGGAACTCAACATACACAATTACAGGAAGAAGATCATTATTACCTACAATGTAAAGAATATCCAATTTGACTTGGCGATGGAAATGTTACCTGTTATATGTTGTGAATCGTCCCACTATACATTTTGTCTGTCGATCCAGGTTTATACGATGCCATCCTTAAAAACCATACATGCCGGAAAATTTTAATGTCCACCCCTTATTCCTGTTTTACCGCCTATGAT
>CAZURY010000015.1:0-14774 GCA_964623145.1 uncultured Desulfobulbus sp.
GTTTGTAAGCAGTGGTACCCGGTAGCGAGGCCTGCGCTGTAAAAGCAGGGGGCAGCAGAATGATCAGCAGCAGAAGGGTGATCCTGGAGGCAGGCCGTGGAAGTTTACTCTTCATGATAGATAATTATATCAAACCAGAGAACTATTAGCCAACAGTAAAGTTCATATTTGTGTAACACTTATTACAGTTTTACGTAAACCTTGATGCCCGTTTTTTTTAAAGATATCCATCTTTATCGGTTGGAAGCAAGAGATATGTCTCGTTGTATAGCCATAGAAACTACGGATGTAAGAGCTTATGTTTATGGTGAAAGGCAGCAGCAGTATTGATAAAAAACGATATCCCGGGGGTGATATGAAATTTTTTCTATCCGGGAACGGGTCTTTCATCATATTTATTTGGAATTGTGATGGTTATCATTTATAGTCTACATGAGATTATTGTCAACTAAACGCCACTGATCAATCGGTGGAGGCAAAAAGATGGATACAGCGTTTCATCTTTAACGGATACGGGAATGTCACTGGTCAACCGGGAATTTAATTATCCAAGAAAATCGCACCGGGTTGATATACCTCTGCTGGTCCAGGTGGACGGCAAAGTATACAAAACATCCGATTGGTCGATGACCGGTGTCGGTATTCTCGATCTGGACAGGGAAATAAAAACCGGTGAAACGATTTCCGCCCGGCTGATCATGCCCCTGTCGGATGCATCCATGCAGTTGGATGTCGTGCTCGTCTGTCGTAACAGGCGCTCCAATATCACCGGCTGTGAGTTTGATAATTTATCCAATCGCAATCGCCGGGTATTACGCCATTTTATTGAACTTGCCATGGAGGGGCGTCTTGATACCCTTGAGGATCTGGCGGCGGACCTGACGGCGCCGGACATAGAATCACCCCTTGAAACGGCCCTGGCGCTGAGTGATGAAGAGGAAATATCGCTGCTGGCCAAATTCCGCAGCCGGGCCTCCATGGCCTTGATCTTTGGTGTGCTCTTTGCCCTGTTTCTCTCGTTCACCCTCTGGTACAACCTTGTTTTTCTCTATAAAACCGTGGGCGTGGTCAGCGGGGATTTTCTTGAGGTATCAAGTGCCCAATCCGGTGTTATCGGTAACGTGATACATCGACCCGGGGACCTGGTGCACCCCGGTGATATTTTGTTTGAGTTGTCCTCCTCCGATATCCAGGAAAGGCTTCAGGTAAAAAAAGAACGGCTTGGGCAGATACAGGCGGAACTGCAGATTGTACCTGCTGCTGGTGGAGATTCCGTTTTGCTTGCGGCCATGAAAGATGAACTTGGCTGGAAAAAAGACGAATATGAACATGCTGCTATCTTGTATAAAGACGGCATTATATCGATTAAAGATTTCGAGTTTGTACGTAACGCCTGGAGCCGTGCCCGGATCAATTATTATCGCCAGCAATGGCTGAGCGGTGAGCAGGGAAGAACCGCCAACAGGCAGCGCCAAGCCCTGGAAAAGCAGAAGGAAAAACTGCAACAGGATATCGCCTCCCTGAAACGGCAATTTGAACATTTACGAGTGCGCAGCCCGATTGTGGCAAGGGTCTATGCCGTTGGTTATCAGCCTGGTGAATTTGTCACCGGCGGTGATGTGGTTATGGTGCTTGCCGGAGATGATAATTCCTCAATTTTATTCAAAATGCCATCAAGCCAGGTAGCCAAGATTACCCTTGGCACGCCGGTGCGCTTTTTTTCCTATGCAACCGGTAAAAGGTATATTGGTCATGTGGGGGCCATCGGCTATAAAGCCATTTCTCCAAGAGCCAGCGCCATGCAGGAGGTCAGTCTTGATCAGACTGCCGTCAGGGTTGATCTTGAAAGAGCGATACCCGGTTTAACGGTGAACAGCCGCGTCAAGGTCTGGGTCCGGAAGCGGCTGGACCTGCCCGGTTTTCTGGATCGGGTGTTTCCTTTCTCGTTCTCCTTTAAAAAAGATCAGTTATGATCAGACGTTATGGCAGACGCGAGGGGCTCTGGTCCTTTGTCGGGCCCGGCCTCTTCTATCTTTCTCTTTCCATCACCATTGGTTACAGCCTCTGGCCCTATTTTTATTTTGTTAAAAATGAGACCCTGATTTCCATTGGCCTGTTTGCAACCTGGAGATATTCCTGGCAGATGACCCATTATCTGCGGGCGTTGTATTACGGACTGGTCGTATATCCTGGTATTCGCCGCAAGGTACATCAGGCAATCCGTGAAGATCGTTTTCCCCGGCATGTGTACTTTATTATCCCCTCGTACAATGAAGAGCCCTGGGTCAGCGTTGAAACGTTTTTCTCCATTATGTCCGAGCTCAGTCAGCTTCCCTGTGACGCAACACTGGTGGTGGCAACCGGTTCCGATCAGGACGACAGTGTTATCAACGCCACCCACCAGGCCCATCCGGCAAGGTACAAAGTCAACCTGATCCTTCAGCGCCAGGGTCAAGGCAAGCGAATTGCCATGGGACATTCCCTGCGGGCGGTTGCCCGGCACTATAATCAACATAATTTTGATGATGAAGACAGTGTGACCCTTTTCATGGACGGCGACAGTTATCTTGAACCGGATATTTTGAAAAAAACGCTACCCCTGTTTGCCCTCTACCCCAAGCTGGGCGCCGCCACCACCAACGAACTTGCCTATATCAGGACCAACTCTCACTGGTATAAAGATTGGTTCAATCTCAAATTCGGGCAGCGACATATTCTGTTCCAGTCACATTCCCTGTCAAAAAAGGTCCTTACCCTGACCGGCAGGTTTTCGCTGTTCCGTACCTCCATCGTTGTTCAGGAAGATTTTATCCGTCGTATTGAAAACGATATCCTTACCCACCCATTCCACGGAAAGTTCCGTTTTCTTATGGGGGATGATAAGTCCAGCTGGTTTAATGTTTTAAAGGATGGCTGGGATATGCTGTATATTCCTGATGTTATCTGTTATTCACTTGAAAGTCGCAATGCCGACTTTCTCAGCCTCAGCACCAGCCTTCCCTATCGCTGGTACGGGAACACCCTGCGTAATAATTCCAGGGCCCTTGCCCTGGGCCGGAAAAAAATAGGTTTTTTCATCTGGCTCTGCGTCCTTGATCAGCGTATCTCCATGTGGACCTCGATGGTTGGTATCACCGGCGCCTTGACCCTGGCCCTGTTCAGAGATCTGGTGTACTTTCCAATATTTATTGCCTGGGTGCTCATCGTCCGCACTATTCAGATGTTTGTTATCGCCTATAACGGCCATCCTGTCAGCATGTTAACCATTCCGCTTATGCTGTATAATCAATGGGTTGGCGCGATTATTAAGATACGGGCCTTTTTTTATCTTGCCGATCAGAAATGGTCAAAAGGCGGGGTCACCCAGGATTCAAGCGGTAATGTTGTGCCGGTGCCGCACTGGCTGGCCCGGTGGATGCCGAGATATTTGATGATTTTTTCCTATGCAGCCTTTCTTCTGGCGCTGTTATTTTCAGAACAAGTCCTCATGCTGCCGGACGTTCAGGCCGGTATGCCTGCCGGAGTAGAAAAGTTTGTCGTCGTGCTGCAGGCGGAAGATTACGGGGTGTTGCCCGATGACGGCCTGGATGACGGCAGGGCTTTGAACGAACTCCTGAAAACAGCCCCGGATAATAGTGTGATTCAACTGCCGTCAGGGGTGCTGGATATTCATACGCCGCTTGTGATCAATCGATCCCGGCTTACTCTACGAGGTGCCGGCAGGGATAAAACTATTCTCAAGGCAGGACTGCGTGGTACCGATAAAGCGGTACTCGCTGTTTATGGGAAACGCGGCAAAAAGGTCGGTTCCCTGGATGCTGATATTCAAGCCGGTCAGTCGGTTGCTTCGATACAATTATCTGAAACTATGGAAACCGGCCGGCATGTCATGCTTTTTCGCCGTCCCAATGACCGGAAATTCTGCAATGCCATGGGCAGCAAGCGATGGTGTAAAAAGTATCCTTACATTCGGCAGACCATGATTCCCTTCCATCGACTGGATGGAAATGAATTCCTCTTTGATCGTGAATTTTTTTTCGATTTCGCCAAGAACGAAACGGAAGTTTTTCTGCCCAGGCTGGTGCATGATGTTGTGATCTCCGACCTGACCATTACCCTTGATATTCCGGGACACTTTATTGATGAGGTGCAATTTGACTATGAAAATCGTTTTCCCGACGAGGAGGTGGATCTCCTTTCGTTTCAGTGGGCGCGGAATTGCCGGGCGGAAAACATTGCCTTGCTGCAGGCCGGACGGCATGCATTGGTTCTGGAAAATGTCCTCCAATGTTCAGCTCGGGAACTTTTGGTGGACGGGGCCTGGAACAAGGGGAAAGGGGGCAATGGATATATTCGTCTGGCCAGGGCGTATGGCTGTCTTTTTACAGGCAGCAGGGTGCGCAATATTCGCCATATAACCCTGCAATGGAGCTCGGCCTGGAATACCATTGACGATATTGACAGCGGGGTCGATATCAATATCCACGGTGGATATCCTCATGACAATCTTATCCGTCGGATCATTTTTCACCTGCCGCCGCAACATAAATGGAAGCCGATCACCCGGGCTCCGAACGATGCTTTCTGGGCACCGCCTAATGGTCCCTCAAATCAGGTTGAGCAGATACAAATACTTCCCTGATATCCTTGACCCCGGTCAGGGCCATGATTTTGAGAATCAGCTCATATTCCTTGAGCCGAAACTGCAGGGCCTCAAAACGAGTGTCGATAATCTTCAGTTCCAGGGTGTGGAGCCGGCGTCTGGGATCATCACTGTCCCGCTGGACCGGGTTATGGATTTCCTTTGCCGCTGCCTGTTGTTCGGCCGCCAGCAATGCAAGGGCGCCAATGCTTGATCTGATCTTCTGTTGATAAAAGGTGAAGTAGGCACTCAGTTTATCCAGGTTCTGGTGTATCCGTCTGGCTGCTGCCTCTTTCTGGAAATTATAAATGCGCTGTTGCAGGTCGATCAAGTCCTCTTTCCTGTCATCCCAGTACAGGGGCACTTCAAGCTTGATGCCGACATAGTTTCGCTCAACATCAAAAAATTCTTTTCTGCGGCCGGCAAAGAGATCAACGGCCAGGTTATCGCTCCAGGTAGGGAACTGTTGCGCCCTCTTTATAAAAACATCCTGTATTGCCAGGGTAGGGGAGTTGTTTTTGCTGAGTTCATCAAGGGTTAGATTGTCCTTGAGGCGGGCACTTTCAATGGTATTTAAAACAGCAGCCAGCTCCGGGCTGAGTTTGTCTCGTTCCCGGCCTGCATAAAAATCATGTTCCCTTTGCGCGGTATCAAGGGCATGCCGGAGTTCCAGGATATCGGTTGCTGTCGTATACCCGCTTTTTCGAGCGGTGCTTCGCCTCGCCAGGATCTTTGTCAGGACCTGGATGCGGGCAAGACTGTGCAGGGCATGGATCGAGTTCTCAATAGTATAGAGTTTATACAGTTCATCTTCCAGGGCCCGGTCATCCATGTCGCGGTTAACCTGCAGCAGTTCCAGCCTGGTCTGGAGGATTTTTTTGTCCTCTTTTCTCAACGCTTCAAAATAACCATCGTTAAAGAGTCGCAGTTCAAGTTGACCGTAATACTTATCCTCGCCGTTTCTATAATCATTATCATATTCACCGGTGGCATAGAGACCGGTAGCGCTGCTCCCCTCGTCAAGAAGATTAATATACTGTTGTTCCACATCGGCCATTTCAGCCATAATCTGTTGTATGGATCTGGTGTCGGGCTGCTCTGTTTCCTCCTGCGCCACCATGGATGTTGAAAATTGGGTCATGCGACGGAGTTTTTGCAGGTCATTTACAGGTGGTTGTTTTAACGAGGGTAAAAGTTCCGCAGTAGCAGAAGCGGCCTGCATCATGGCCGGGAAAAACAGCATGAGCAGGCAGGCGAATAAGGTGAGCTGCCGGGATATTTGATGACTGGGTTGCATGCGGGTTGGTGCCATTGGTCTGGAGATCAATATCTTACCGGCAGGATCAGCAGGCGAGCGACGGAAAAGAAAGCTGTTGGCTGCTTTAACAGGGGCATAACCTGGTATTTCCCGTTGCCGACAAGTTTTTCCATTGTATCCTGACAGACTGTTTGATACCTTTGCCCAAACATAGCATAACCTGCAGTGGAAAACAAACCAGGAGAACAGTTCATGGCCGAAGAAGTAAATAAGATCATCTATTCGATGATCAAGGTCGGTAAAAGTTATAATAATAAGCCTATCCTCAAGGATATATCTCTGTCCTATTTTTATGGGGCCAAGATCGGCGTGCTGGGCTTAAACGGTTCCGGGAAAAGTACCCTGTTGCGCATTTTGGCAGGAATCGACACCGAATTTGATGGTCGTACCACCATGTCCGAAGGATTCACCATTGATTATCTGCCCCAGGAACCGGAAATGGATCCGGAAAAAACCGTGCGGGAAACAGTGGAAGAGGGGGTGCGGGAAACGGTGGACCTGCTGGCCGAATTTAACGGCATAAACGAAAAATTTGCCGAACCCATGGATGATGATGAAATGCAGGCGCTCATTGAGCGGCAGGGGGAGGTGCAGGACAAGTTGGATGCAGTCGATGCCTGGAACCTGGACAGCCGCCTGGAGATGGCCATGGATGCCCTGCGCTGTCCACCGGCGGACACAAAGACGGGCGTTCTTTCCGGCGGGGAAAAACGCAGGGTGGCTCTCTGTCGCATTCTGTTAAGAGCGCCTGATATTCTGTTGCTTGATGAGCCCACCAATCATCTGGACGCTGAAACGGTTTCCTGGCTGGAACACCATCTACAGGCCTATCCCGGCACTGTTATTGCGGTAACCCATGACCGCTATTTCCTCGATAATGTGGCAGGCTGGATTCTTGAGCTGGACCGCGGCCGCGGCATTCCCTGGAAGGGCAATTATTCCTCCTGGCTTAAGCAGAAACAAAATCGCCTGGCCCGGGAAGAAAAAAAGGAAAGTGAACGGCAGCGAACCCTGCAGCGTGAGTTGGAATGGATCCGTATGAGCCCCAAGGGCAGGAGAAGCAGGGCCAAGGCCAGGATCAATGCCTATGAAAAACTGCTGAACCAGCAATCCGGCGAGATGATCAGCAAGATGGAAATTTATATCCCGCCCGGCCCCCGTCTGGGCAAGCTGGTGGTGGAGGCTAAAGGGGTAGCCAAGGGGTATGGCGATAAACTGCTGGTGGAGGATTTGAATTTTTCCCTGCCGCCCGGTGGTATTGTCGGAGTGATCGGTCCCAATGGCGCCGGTAAGACGACGCTGTTTAAGATGATTACCGGTCAGGAAAAACCGGATACCGGAATCTTTAAGGTGGGCGATACCGTAAAGCTTGCCTATGTCGATCAGGAGCGTGATGTTCTGGACCCGGAAAAGACCATCTTTGAAACCATTACCGGGGGGCAGGAAACCATCTGGGTAGGCGCCCGCGAAATAAACGGGCGGGCCTATGTGGCAAAATTTAATTTTTCCGGCAGTGACCAGCAGGCAAAGGTCGGGCAGATATCCGGCGGCCAGCGCAACCGGGTCCACCTGGCCCGGATTTTAAAAGAGGGCGGCAATCTCCTTTTGCTCGATGAGCCGACCAATGATCTTGATGTCAATACCCTGCGTGCCCTGGAAGAGGCATTGGAGAATTTTGCCGGTTGTGCTGTCGTCATCAGTCATGACCGCTGGTTCCTGGACCGGATTGCCACCCATATCATGGCCTTTGAGGGCAACTCCGAGGTGTACTGGTTTGAGGGCGGTTATTCCGATTATGCAGCTGATTATAAAAAACGAAAGGGAGTGGATGCCGAACAGCCGCACCGGATCAGGTATCGAAACCTGACCAGGGATTGATGAGCGGCCGGCAGCTCTTTCGTCTTGTTGCCCTGAATTGCCGCTATGCCCATTCCTGCCTGGCCCTGTTTTATGTGCGCAATGCGTTGGAGACCCATCTTCCTGCAGCAGAGATTGACCTCCTGCAGCTGACCATCAACGATCCCTATTTCCGGAGTCTGCAACGCATTATTGCGGGCAACCCGGGGGTATTGCTGTTTTCGGCCTACATCTGGAACGCGACCTTTTTGCACCGACTTGTTGTTGATATTGCCCGTATTCGTCCTGGACAATCAATGGTTATCGGCGGGCCACAGGCCATGTTTATGGGCAACCTGCCGGATGAATGTACTATCGTCCAGGGCGAGATCGAGGGTGTTGGCCCCTTGTTTTACCGGGATCTTGCCGGGCAAAGGCTGCGTCCCGTCTACCGGGCTGCAGAGGGCGTCGAATTTCCATTTCCCTACCGTCCGGACGACTTTTCCTCCCATTTGCAGAACAGACAGATCCTCTATGAATCCTCCCGGGGCTGTCCTTTTTCCTGTTCCTATTGTTTGTCGGCCTCTTGCAGCCGGGTGGTACATAAGGATATTGCAACTGTTGAAGATGAACTGCGCATCATCCTTCGGGGTAGACCGTCCCTGGTCAAATTTGTTGATCGCACCTTTAATGATCTGCCGGATCGCGCCCTGGCTATCTGGGAAAAACTGGTGGAGATCGGCGGCGGAACAAGGTTTCATTTTGAGGTGGCGCCTGATCGCTTTACCCGGCAGCAGCTTGATTTCCTGGAGAGTGTTCCGGTCGGGCTTTTTCAGTTTGAAATAGGTATTCAGTCGACAAGCAGCAAAACTCTTGCCGCTGTTAACCGGCGCATGGATGTGGATCGTGCCCTTCACACCATCCGTCGGCTGCGGGCTGCAGAAAATATTCATCTGCATGTTGACCTTATTCTCGGGCTGCCCGAGGACAACAGGCAGAGCTTTGGTGACTCTTTTTGCCGGATTTTTGCCTGCCTGCCCCACCACATCCAAATGGGTCTTCTCAAAGTATTGCCGGCAACACCGCTTGCTGAAGAGTTGGGGCGATACAAAATTATCCATTGCGCCCATCCCCCCTATGAGGTGCTGTCAACCGCGACCATGGACAGCCGGTCGCTGGCCGATCTTTTTCTCTTTGGCGAGTGCGTGGAACGCTTTTACAACAACCGCTATTTTCCTTCCCTGTGGCGTTATCTCCAAAAGACAGGTGAAAATGGGTTTGCCTTTTTTCTGAGCCTGCTTACCCTCTGTAAAGAGGAAGGATTCTTTCAACGGGCGGCCACCCAGCAGTTGATGGTCGAAATATTGGCAGGCCTTGCGGCAAAACGTGGCGATCAGCAACTGCTCAGAGAGTTGCTGATCTTTGACTGGCTGCGTTGCGGACATCGGTATCTTCCCGAAATTCTACAGGGCGAGCCGCTCTCTGAGCACCGGACCCGGCTGCGCAAGAGCATGCCGCTTCACTGTGAACCGCTGTATACGGCCAGGGAGCGAAACCGGTTTTTCAAGCAGGGTATTTTTTATCCCTTTTCAGCCCAGGCCCTTCGGCACGTGGGCCTTGATCCGGATGGGCAAGCTGCTGTGGTTTGTTTTCTGGAAAAAGAGGAATCCGGATTGCATGGATTGCGCAAATGTGCCTTGCTGCCAATAATTTTTAAGGAATTTACTTGACATCGTTCCGATACATTGTGGTAGGATAGTGCAAAGGTGGCGGCCCGGGAACCATCCTGTGATCCATGGCGCAAAACCGGATGGAATTATTATGAAAAAAAAAGAACGTATTGACGGCTCATGCGGCAGCGATGTCGGTTTTGATAGTATTCAGGCCAATTGTATCCCGGGAGTGGTTCGGGATCTTTGCGCCATGTTTCGTTCAGGCGACAAAACCAGCCACATTGAACCGGTTCCTATTCCCTCCAAGGATGGAGTGATCAGCCTGATTCTTGATCTGCAGCAGATACTGTTTCCCGGATATTTCACGGACATGATCCTGACACCGGAGAATCTTGAATATCATCTCGGGCAGAAGATCAATGTGCTGTATGAGCGGCTGGCCCGGCAGGTCGGCTCAGCCATCAGGCATGACTGCTTTCGGCATAATCAGGCCTGCAGCAAGTGTGGCGAGCGGAGTTTTCATATTGCCGAGACTTTTGTTGCCTCTCTGCCTGATATCCGGGAGCAGCTTGAATCAGACATTGAAGCTACCCTGGTTGGTGACCCGGCTGCTGCCAATGCCGACGAGGTCGTGTTCAGCTATCCAGGTCTGTTTGCCACCATGGTCTATCGTCTGGCCCACAGGCTGGTCGAACTGGAGGTGCCGATCATTCCCAGGATCATGAGTGAATACGGGTACCATCGCACCACCATTGATATTAATCCCGAGGCCCGCATCGGCTCCAGTTTTTTTATTGATCATGGTGCAGGTGTTGTCATCGGCGCGACCACGGACATCGGTAATCGGGTTCGTCTCTATCAGGGGGTGACCCTTGGCGCCCTTTCCCTGCCCCGTGATGCCGGAGAACGGCTGCGCCACACCAAACGACATCCCACCATTGAAGATGATGTAATTATTTATGCCAATGCGACAATTCTCGGCGGCGATACCGTGATTGGAGCGCGATCGATTATAGGCGGCAATGTATGGCTGACCAGATCGGTTGGGCCGGATATCAAGGTTTTGCTCAAACAACCGGAACTTGTCTATATTGGCAAGAAGGACACCAATGATGCAGATAAGTGAAAATTTGATTGGAACCGTTGGTAAAACACCACTTGTCCGGCTTGCGCGCATTAGCTCTGGAGCGGAATTGCTGGCTAAAATGGAATCTCGTAATCCGCTTGGCAGCGTCAAGGACAGGATTGGAGTTGCCATGATTGGCGCTGCCGAGGCGGCAGGTACGATCAACGCAGGCAGTACCATCATCGAACCGACCAGCGGCAACACCGGTATAGGCCTGGCCTTTGTCTGTGCCGAAAAGGGGTATCGGTTGGTTTTGACCATGCCTGATACCATGAGTATTGAACGGCGAAAATTGTTGGCCCATCTTGGCGCTGAACTGGTGTTGACCCCTGGAAGCGAAGGCATGAAGGGGGCGATTTCCGGGGCGAAGAAACTGCTCAAGGAAATACCGGGCTCGTGGATGCCCAACCAATTCGCAAATCCCGCCAATCCTGCAGTCCATAGAAAGACAACGGGTCCGGAGATCTGGGAGCAGACGGAGGGACTTGTTGATATCCTGGTTGCAGGGGTTGGGACCGGCGGTACCCTTACCGGAACTGCCGGCTTTCTCAGGGAGCGCACAAAGTTGAAAACAGTGGCCGTTGAACCGGCAGGATCACCCGTGCTTTCCGGCGGAGAACCGGGTCCGCATAAGATCCAGGGAATCGGGGCCGGGTTTGTGCCGGAAGTTTTAGACACCTCTCTTATTGATGAGGTCGTGCGGATAGAAAATGAGGAGGCTATGGTTATGGCCCGAATCCTTGCCCGCAGGGAAGGGATTCTCTGCGGTATTTCCTCCGGCGCTGCGGTCCGGGCGGCGGTAAAGGTCGGAAATCGTCTGGAAAATAAGGGCAAACGTATTGTCGTTATCCTGCCGGATACCGGAGAGCGATATCTGAGCACCGAGCTTATGACGGATGGTTGAAAAAAAGACCTGTGATCGTTGCGGCTCCTGCTGCCTGCAGGGAGGTCCGGCCCTGCATGGACCGGATATTTCCCTGCTTAAGGCAGGTAAACTGGCTCGACATCATCTGGTTACCATTCGAAAAGGCGAGTTGGCTTTGCAGCCGTTTGCCGAAAAGCCGACGCCTGTCACCGATGAATTTCTTAAACTGCAGGGACGGCGGGGTTCCTGGCGCTGTCTGTTTTATGATGAGCCGGCCCGTGCCTGCACCATTTATGAGCAGCGACCCGTGGCCTGCGGCTTGTTTGACTGTACTGCCCCGGAACCGATGCTGGCAATAACGGGTAAAGATCTTCTTACCCGTTATGATTGCATTGACCCCGATGATCCTCTGCTTCCCTCTGTGCAACTTCATGACCGGGAATTCCCCTGCCCGGATATGGCAGCCATTACCACCGGCTTGAATACGCCTGCCGACCGTGCAACCTTGCTTGCCGAGCTGACCCTGCAGGTAAACGCTGAGCTTGTCTTTCGCGGACAGTTGACTGCAAAGGAAACATTAAGTGTTGCCGCTGAAATGTTCTATTTCGGCCGTCCTTTGTTCCAACTGCTCTTACCCCTGGGAGTCAGGTTCAGGGAAATGCCCGACGGACTGTTGCTTCTGTAAACAGCCGGCCAACCCTGACGTCTTCACTCATCTGGTCCTGCCAGGCCGGTTTATTCGTTTTATTTTCCTTAAGAATCAGTTTTATTTTTCTTGCAAAGAATTGGTAAGTATCTGCGAAATAAACCTTTTTTCTTTGATTTTTTTCCGGCTGTCACATTTAATAGGAGAGAGTGCTAAAGATAATCATTTGTTTGTCGATTGGGAAAAACAGACTGCTTTCATACTTTTCGCGATGATCTTTGTGAAATATGCTGGCCGGGCAATGATGATAACTCAATGAGATTTTGAAAAAGAAAATACGGAGAACACGCAATGACAAAAATCAGGAATAAACTCTTATTTGCCTTCATCCTTGTTTCACTTATCCCCCTGGTTGTGCTGGGAGGATATGCTCTGACCAATATTACAAAATCACTGCGCTCTACTAATACCAGTAAATTGAGCGACAAGGTTTCTCTCATTTCCTTTGAGATTGAGGATTTTCTGAAAAATGTCAGTAATGATCTTTTTTATCTGCGTGATTCCGTTCCACTGCAGGCCATGGTAGCTGATATGGCAAACATGGAAATCGGACAATCCGCAGCAGCACGAAAGAATCTTGAACAGGATTTTCTGGCCTTTTCCAAGCATAAAAAGATTTATCATCAGGTGCGTTTCTTAAACGCTGACGGGATGGAGGTCGTTCGAGTTGACAGAAACCACGGCAAGAGCATAATCGTTCCGAGGGCCCGCTTACAGAATAAGAAAAACCGGTATTATTTCGCTGATACGGCAAAACTTGCCAGCGGTAAACTTATGATTTCTCCGCTTGATCTCAACAGGGAACATGGCAAGGTTGAAAAACCGCTGCGACCGGTTATCCGGTACGGTACGCCTGTTTATGCTCCGAACGGGCAGTTGCGAGGTATCGTGTTGTTTAATGTCCTGGCAGACAAGTTTCTTGATCTGGTTCATAAAAAGAATACCGGTCATGAAGAGGTTCTCTTCGTGGACGGCAAAGGTTTTTATTACTCCCATCCGGATCCGGCAAAAGAATGGGGCGCAAAAACAGACCTTGATACAGGGGAGAGTTTTGCAAAGGATTTTCCCGGGATATCCGGTCAGCTCATTGGTTCGCATACTCCTGCGGTGGTAGAGCAGGATACCTACCTCATCGCAGCCTCACCGGTTTTTCTCGATAAAGGACATACGCGTCTGCTTGGTGATGTTATCGATGTTGTGCCGACGGAAGTAGTCTTTAAATCAGTCCTTAATTTTCGTAATATCTTTTTACTGATCAGCGGCGCAGTTTTTCTGGCGACTCTTTTTCTGGCTGTCAGTCTGGCAAAATCAATCACTGACCCCATCGTCTATCTGACCCGACTGACCCAGGATATGAGCAAAGGCAAATTATCCTCTGCTGTTGTTGTGTCCACCAAGGATGAAACTAAACTCCTTGCCGAGTCCATTGAGCGTTTGAGAAAATCCATGATCATTCTGCTCAAACGGGTACGGAAGAAATAAAAACCTCAACTCGGGAAAAAGAGCGCCTCAGCTCTAAGGCGATGAATCCGCCTTCCGGGATAAGCGCCTAAACGAGGGTGCCCCCGGGAGGCGTAATATAAACGTTTTTTCAGGACATGACATTTGTATCCTTTCTTTTTGCGGTCGTCGACTTGCTTCCCTTGGTTATCGCGGATAAGTGAGGCATATGTTTCGAGCTTGCCATCTTTAATCATGCGAATTGTGCGGTATAGAAATGAATTCCGGTAACAATAACGATCTTGAATTTTGGGAAATCCAGGTGTCGCTTGCCAGAGCAGCGGCCAGATTACCCAAGCCATCGCTGGCCAAGTTTCATTATGAAGTTCTTGAGGAAATAGGCCAGCCCCCGGGATTGGATCTTATCGACTATTTTGTCCAGTTGACCGGCATTGCCGAGGAGGAGGTGGAGGAATATTTCCGCTTTATCGGTAAGACAAAAGCCGGCAGGAAAAAAGAGAAAAAAAGTGATCCGAAAAAGGAACTGGCTGACAGGTGTGCCGGAGATAATTCTCCAAGTGTCCTGAAGTTCCGACAGGCATTTGTTCAGGAATTTAATGAACCGCCGGCAGAGGAACTGATTGGTTATTTTTTGCAGAAGGTCAGGGGGGCGCCGGTAGAAGCAACAACGAGCAATGATAAGGGGGCTCAGTTTGCTTTGGCCGAAACCATTGCCAGTGGAAGTCATCCCACCGTTGTACAACTGAGGGATGCGTTCGAGAAAAAGTTCGGTACCCTTCCTTCCAGCGAAGTTACCCAACATTTCCTGGCTAAAATGCGGCAGTACGGTCAGGCAAAAAATCTTCCCGATGAGGAATATGAGTCCAAGGTGAATTTTGCCAAAACTGTTGCCGGCGGTCTTGTGTCAACAATACTGCAGTTTCGCAAAGCCTTTGAGAAGGCCTATGGCGAATATCCTTCCCCGGAGATCACGGAGATATTTATTCAGCATCTGCCCCGTAAAAATAAAAACGAAAAGCCAAGGCTTAATTAAACAAGAAGCGGTTTTGTCCTTTTTAGCGTTTTGTCGGGGAATCCAGCTTGACAAGAGGCTCTAGCCTTGCCGGAGTCGGGATTGTATAATAGCGTAGCGGTTTCATTGCCCGGG
>CAZURY010000016.1:0-14644 GCA_964623145.1 uncultured Desulfobulbus sp.
CCAATTGTCTGACGTTTTCATCGCCGGGCGAGGTGTCGGAGTCCAGGCGGCAGGATTTTGCCGAGCAAATCATGCTAAACCGGAAATAACAGGAAGAGCCCATGGAAGCACAGTTTATTCCGAAAGAATACTTAGCGATATTGATCCTGATTATTTTCGGGGTGTTGTTTGGCGTCGTTACTCTCTTCGTCGGGCGGTTTTTTCGACTAAGCCGCCCGTATCATGAGAAATTGATGGCCTATGAGTCGGGCAATGATCCGACCGAGGCGCCCCGAATGCGGTTTTCGATCAAGTTTTATCTTATCGCTATTCTCTTTGTCGTTTTTGATGTGGAATCAATTTATCTCTACCCATGGGCTATCACCTATGACCGGCTTGGACTCTTTGCCTTGGTTGAGATGTTCATTTTTATCTTCCTGTTGCTGGTCGGCTATGTTTACGCCTGGAAAAAGGAGGTTTTCCAATGGGAGAAATAAAGGAATCCGATATCAAGGAACCCGCACTGATTGAAATTGCTGACGGGGTGAAGAAAATTCCCGGTGTTAATGCGGTGCTTGGCCCGCTGAACATGCTGGTCAACTGGGGGCGGGCCGGATCAATATGGCCGATGACCTTTGGGCTTGCCTGCTGTGCCATTGAGATGATGGATGCAGGCGCTTCCACAAATGATCTTGATCGGTTCGGTATTATTTTCCGGGCCAGCCCACGGCAGGCCGATTGTATGATTGTTGCCGGGACATTGACCAAAAAGATGTCTCCCGTGCTGCGAAGAGTCTATGACCAGATGCCGGAACCCAGGTATGTGCTTGCCATGGGGAGCTGCGCTTGCAGTGGTGGTGTATTTAATTCGTACGCGGTTACCCAGGGTGTTGATACCATTGTACCAGTAGATGTATATGTGCCTGGCTGTCCACCACGTCCGGCTGCACTTATGCAGGGACTCATCAAGTTGCAGGAAAAAATACTACAGGAGCAGTTCAGATGGAGTCAATGGAGATAGCGGAAAAATTACAGAATCACTTCTCTGAAGAAGTTCTCGATATCTGCGATTTTCATGGGCAGGTTGGGGTCGTCGTCAAACGGGAAAGGATTGTAGACATTTTGCGCTGGTTGCGGGACAGTCCTGAAATCAAAATGGATCATTTTATGGATCTATGCGGTGTGGACAATAAAACGCGGCAGGGAAAAAACCTGTTGCGTCTGGAAGTGGTCTATAATCTTTATTCCATCCCACTCAGACATTCCATTCGTATACGGGCACAGGTTCCGGAAAATGACCCGTGCATTGATACTGTAACTACACTCTGGCGCGGCGCCGACTGGCATGAACGTGAATGCTTCGACTTGCTAGGTATTTCTTTCACCGGTCACCCGGACATGCGCCGTATTTTACTTCCTGATGACTGGGTTGGCCATCCCTTGCGTAAGGAATATCCACTCAAAGGTAGAGAAGAGTGGGCAGGATTGGAAGAGTTAAAGCACAAGGCAGTTGAACTGCAGGAGTTCGGTCTGAGTGATGGTATACTTCGGACCGGGGCAGAACAGTCGCAAACTAAAGGGAACGAGAAATCATGACACGGCCCATAACCAAGACTATAGAAGTTCCGGTAGCAGACGGTGATGGCGACAGGTATACCTTGAAAATGGGACCGCAGCATCCGGCTACTCACGGTGTTCTACGGGTTGATCTGGAACTTGATGGTGAAACTATTATAAAATGTTCACCCCAGGTTGGATATCTGCACCGCGGATTTGATAAAATTGCAGAAAATCGAACCTATGCCCAGGCATTGATCTTAACAGACCGACTTGATTATATAGCCGCCATGGCCAATAATGTCGGCTACTGCGTCGCGGTTGAGAAGTTGCTTGGTATTTCAGTACCGCTCCGCGCTAAATATATTCGGACCATTGTCTGTGAGATGTCCAGGATCGCCTCGCATCTTCTTTGGCTGGCCACCCATGCACTCGATATTGGCGCCATGACGGTCTTTCTGTATTGTTTCCGTGAACGTGAGGTTATGCTCGATCTTTTTGAAGAGCTATGCGGAGCAAGGCTGACCTTTTCCTACCCCCGGATCGGTGGTGTTCGACAGGATGTAACTCATCATTTTATTGATGTCCTGCAGCGCTTCGTTGCGGAATTCCCAATGCATATTGAGGAGTATGAGACATTAATTGATACTAATCGTATCTGGTTGAAACGAACGGTTGGTATTGGCGTTTTAACCGGCGCCGAAGCTTTGGAGCTTGGGTTGACCGGCGCTTGTCTGCGTGGTTCCGGGATAGATTACGATATTAGGAAGCATAGGCCTTATGATGCTTATGATCTCGTTGATTTTGAGGTACCGATCAGTGATGATGGCGATATTTATGCCCGGTATCGCTGTCGGATGGAAGAGCTTCGTCAATCGGCCCGTATTATTCAGCAGTGTATTGATCAACTTCCTCCAGGACCGATTATCGGTGAAGACGCCCCTGATCTAGTCATGCCGTTGCAGGGACAAAGAAAGGTTGAGGGGGGATCGACTGTTTATGGTACCGGCCTTATTCGTATCCTGGAGGAGAGTTCTGAATTTCCATCCGGAGACATTTATGTTTCCACTGAAGTGCCAAAGGGAGAACTTGGCTTCTATTTCATCAGCGATGGCAGTGGCCGTCCATACAGAATGCACGTGCGTTCTCCTTCATTCATTCACATCGGCGCTCTGCCTGCGCTTGCTGAAGGAAGTATGATTGCAGACCTGATTGCAAATATCGGCACCCTTGATGTTGTACTTGGTGAGTGTGACAGGTAAGATAATTTAACGTGTAGGATATGCAGGGATATTAGCTAAAGGAACATTATGCAGGTTATAATAATACTTATAGAAATCCTCGTTCTCTTTGCGATCGTCATGTTGCATGTAGCTTATGCGACGTATTTTGAGCGTAAAATAATTGGTCACATGCAGGTACGTATGGGACCGATGCGTGTGGGCTGGCATGGATTGCTGCAACCTATAGCAGATGGTATTAAAAGCTTTTTTAAAGAGGACATCGTGCCTGAGCAGGCGGATGTTCCGACCTTTCGTGCCGCGCCAATCATTTGCCTCACGGCTATGTTGACATCTCTTGCTGTACTTCCTTTTGCTAAGGGTTGGGTTCTCGCTGATATTAACATCGGACTCTTGTTTATCTTTGCCATGAGTTCGTTGTCAAGTTATGGCGTTATTCTTGCCGGCTGGGCATCCAACTCCAAATACACCTTTCTTGGTGGCTTACGCTCCATGGCCCAGGTTATCAGTTATGAAGTTGCCATGGGGCTTTCACTTGTTGGCGTTATGATGCTCTCCGGCACACTAAATCTGACGAAAATCGTAGAAGCTCAGGGGACCTCATTTGGCGGTATGTATATCTTTACGCAGTTCATAGCGTTTTTTGTTTTCTTTATTGCCATGCTGGCTGAAACGAATCGTGTTCCCTTTGACCTGCCGGAAGCAGAAACGGAACTCGTTTCAGGGTATATCACAGAGTATAGCGGTATGCGCTATGCCATCTTTTTTATGGCTGAGTATATCGGTATGATGGTCATGGCTTCCATCGGCACCATCTGTTTTCTTGGTGGATGGAACGGACCGTTTGAGGTGGCTATTTTCCCTCCCTTTTGGTTTGTCGCAAAAGTGTATGTATTCATGTTTCTCTTCATCTGGATCAGGGCGACTCTACCAAGATACAGGTATGATCAGTTGATGTCGATTGGTTGGAAACTGCTTATTCCACTCGCCCTGGGTAATATTGTTCTCACTGGTTTTATTAAAGCTTTCACCGGCTAAAAGGATACTTCTATGCAAATTCAATATAAGCCGAAAAGGAATCTGCTGCAGACCATTATTCACAGTGAAATTCTGCAGGGTATGGCCTTTACCTTAAAACAGTTGTTTGCTAAGCCGATCACGCGGCAATATCCGCAGGAGAAGCCGGATATTCAGCTTGGTTTTCGTGGACAGCACGCCTTGGTACGAGATAAGGATACCGGGAAATCTAAATGTGTGGCCTGTATGCGTTGTGTAACCGTCTGTCCCTCACGATGCATCCAGATTCGTTTTCATGAGGATGAAGCAAATGGGTCCCGGGTCGTTGATTCATATGATATTGAAGCCTTACGATGTGTGTATTGCGGATTCTGTGAGGAGGTCTGTCCGGTCAATGCTGTTGTTCTCACTGAGATATTCGAATATGCAGCCTACGATCGGGAGTCGATCTTTTTTGATCAGGAAAGACTGCTGGCAAATTGGGATACATTTGCTGAATTGAAAGGAACGGCAATTGATAATTATGTAAACCCATTCTGGCGTCCCAGGGGAATTCCTGAAAGCAAGCTAACCGCTGCAAAAAGAGTGGATGTACCAGAAGAATGGACGATTGAAGGACAGGTTGTCGGTAATTTGGTTAAACGAGAACAATAACAGTGAAAAGTTCCGATTAGGGAGCCAAACCTTATGTTTAATTATTTATTTTTCCTCTACTGCGCTGTAATGATTGTCGGCACCGGGCTACTTGCCATTAATCTGCGCAATCCCGTTCATTCTGTGCTGATGGTGTTGATTCTTTTTTTCCATATGGCCGGTTTGTATTTAATCCTTGGCGCAGAATTTTTAGCTGCTGTGCAGATTATAGTTTATGCCGGCGCCATTCTGGTTTTGTATTTATTCGTCGTTTTTCTCGTCAACTTACGTGATGAGGTTAAGATGGAGCGGTTTGTAACGTCCGCGTGGCTTGGCCGAATTATTTCCGTAGGCCTGGCCGTATCTCTTATAGCCATGTTGCCCACGTTTATTCTGGGAGAAAAAGGCCACTGGCCGATGGCTAAAGTCATTGAAGTTACGCATACCAAAGCACTTGGAATGGAAATGTACAGCACGTATATTCTTCCTTTTGAAATTGCCGGCCTAATACTTCTTATTGCTGTGATTGGCGGATTAGTATTGGCAAAACATGATACTCCAACGACAATCGAAAAGAGCTGAATGATGCAAAATTTATGTCTAACCGGCAGAAGAAAATACCAGTATCCGGTAATACCCTTCTGTGTTCTACTCATTGAAAAGGAGGTCTCCAGGTGATTCCTTTAAGTTGGTATATGTCCCTTGCGGCCATTCTTTTTGCCATAGGTGTTTGCGGGTTTCTGACCCGTAGAAACTTGATAATGATGTTTCTTTCAATAGAACTAATGCTCAATGCCGTTAATTTGAACATGGTAGCCATGAGCCATTATCTTGATTCGATGCGAGGCCAGGTATTCACCTTTTTTATTATAACCGTGGCAGCTGCGGAAGCGGCAATCGGCCTTGGTATTGCAATCACGCTTTATCGTAGTCGAAAAACCGTCCATGTTGATGAAGTCAACCAGTTGAAGGGATAGGCATGAGACAGAAAATTAAACACATATTATTTCTGGTATTTGTGATCAGCGGCTTATCTATTTTGCCCGCAACCGCTAATACCACCCACAAAATCCAGATCCATGAAAATGATTCCCATGTATTGGTTTCTAAACATCATGGAGAACTTTCCCAATCAAGCCATGTGATAATGAATCATGGTGAAGAAGGGGCTTCTGAACACCATGCGGATAAGGAAGGACATGAGGGAAATGTTCGTCAATTGATTGCACCAACACATGGCGGAGCGTTACCTTGGTGGTTACTTGCCATTCCTTTTTTTCCGCTGGCCTCTTTTGTCTTCACCCTGCTTTTTGGTAAACGTCTGGGGGTTAATTCCCATTGGGTGCCGATAATAACTGTTTTAATTTCGTTTTCCTGTGCATTGAAAGCCTTTTTAACCGTTAAATCCGGTCATTACATTAATCAGGACCTTTATACATGGATTAGTTCAGGGAATACCAGGGTCGCGGTAGGTTTCCTGCTTGATCAACTGACCTCTGTGATGCTCATTGTGGTAACCACTGTCAGCTCGCTTGTTCACATATACTCAATTGGTTATATGAAGGGGGAGGATGGGTACTATCGCTTTTTTTCTTACCTGAGCTTGTTTACCTTTTCCATGCTCATGCTGGTGCTTGGCAATAACTTTATGCAGTTGTTTTTTGGCTGGGAAGCAGTTGGACTTTCTTCCTACCTGTTGATTGGTTTTTATTATGAAAAGGTATCTGCTGCAGTTGCCGGCAGAAAGGCGTTCATTGTCAATAGATTTGGTGATTTTGGTTTTATTCTTGGCCTGTTTCTCATTTTTGTTAACTTTGGCAGCCTTCATTATTACGATGTTTTCAGTCAGGCTGGACAAGTCGTCGGTCAGACGTTCTCAATTTTCGGGATGACCTTTGACTTACCGACAGCTATTGCCATCCTGCTGCTTTGCGGTGCTCTAGGAAAATCAGCCCAGATTCCCCTGCATGTTTGGCTTCCCGATGCCATGGAAGGTCCGACACCGGTTTCTGCTCTTATTCATGCAGCAACCATGGTAACAGCCGGTGTTTTCCTTATTGCCCGTTGTAATCCGCTCTTTGAACTTTCTCACTTTGCTTTAAATGTTGTTACCTTCATTGGTGCCATTACCTGTATATTTGCCGCGACCATTGCGCTGGTACAGACGGATATCAAGCGGGTTGTTGCCTACTCCACCGTCTCGCAGCTGGCATATATGTTCATTGGTTGCGGGGTAGGCGCCTATGGTGCCGGCGTATTCCATCTTTTTACCCATGCCTTTTTCAAGGCTCTTCTTTTCCTTGGTTGCGGTTCGATTATTCTTGGCATGCACCATGAACAGGAAGTTAAGTATATGGGCGGTCTCAAAAAATATATGCCGATTACCTACTGGACATTTCTGCTTGCATCACTGTCTATTTCGGGTGTGCCCGGCTTTGCAGGCTTCTTCAGTAAGGATGAAATCCTTACCATGGCTTTTAATTCCGATATCGCCCTTGGAAAATTCGCCTGGTTCATCGGCACCTTAGTTGCCTTTTTGACAGCCTTTTATTCCTTCCGCCTGTTCTTCCTGATTTTTCATGGAGAATTTCGTGGCACTGCCAAACAAAAGGCTCATCTTAAAGAGTCTCCCGCTGTTGTCACTATTCCGCTTCTGTTGCTTGCCATCGGCGCTATAGGCGCCGGTTGGTTCGGTATCCCGGCACTGCTTGGCGGACATAATTACTGGGGTCACTTCCTCATGCCGGTCGTAGGTGAGCCTGAATTGACCATTTCAACCTATGCTGAATCGGTACTTCTTGGAACATCAGTATTGGCCGGAGCCTTCGGGATCCTGCTGGCCTTTTACATGTACATGATGAAACCGGAGTTACCAGGTAAACTCGCTGAGATGTTTCCTAAAGTTTATAATCTGCTTTTGAACAAATACTATATCGATGAAATTTATATTGGCGGTCTTGTTGAACCGACACTTACTTTCAGTAGAAAGGCACTGCTCAAGATTGTTGATATAGTCATAATAGAAGGGATTGTTAACGGCGTTCCCAGGGGAATCGGGGCTATTTCATCTAAACTCAGGGGGCTACAGGATGGTCAGATATCCCATTACCTGGCCTGGATGGGTGGAAGCGCATTGTTTCTCTTTGTCTGGATGTTTACAAGGTAGAGGTCAGGGAATAGTAAATTTGGGTTAATAACTACCCCAACCAACCACAAACACGGTAATAAATATGTCTGTACCATTGCTAAGCGCACTTATTTTCTTCCCTATAATTGGCGGGTTTTCCTTACTGATTGTAAAAAGGGAAGATGTTCAGGCCATCAAAACCATGGCCCTGATTGTAAGCCTGATGGAGTTTATTTTGTCAATCCCGCTATTCTTCATGTTTGACAAAACCACATACCTGATGCAGTTTACAGAACATTATTCCTGGATTCCCGCCTTTAATATTAACTATAGTCTCGGAATTGACGGTATAAGCGTGCTGTTTATTCTTTTGTCTACCTTGGTGACAATCCTGGCAATTCTGGTTTCATGGGAGGCCATACAGACCAAAGTCCTCGAATTCTTTCTTTCCATACTGCTCCTTGAAGGATTGATGATCGGTGTTTTCTGTGCCACCGATATTTTTCTCTTCTACATATTCTGGGAAGCAATGCTCATCCCGATGTTTCTTATCATCGGAATCTGGGGTGGTCCAAACCGGATTTATGCCACCATAAAATTCTTTCTCTATACATTGGTCGGCAGTCTTCTGATGCTCATCGGCATCATCTCACTTTACATGACCGGTGGCCACACCTTTGACGTTATTGAACTTGCCAAACATTCCTATTCCATGGGCTTTCAAATGTGGCTGTTCTGGGCCTTTTTTGCAGCCTTTGCCGTCAAGGTACCCATGTGGCCGGTTCATACCTGGTTACCTGATGCACATACCGAAGCCCCGGCAGCCGGTTCTGTAATTCTTGCCGCAGTCCTCATTAAGATGGGTGCATACGGCTTTCTCCGATTTTCCATGCCGATTTTACCTCAGGCCACGCAGGCCATGATGGTGCCGATGATCGTACTTTCCCTGATTGGGATTGTTTACGGTGCCATTATCTGTCTTGCTCAGACCGATCTCAAACGGCTCATTGCCTACAGTTCCGTATCACATATGGGATTTATTACCCTGGGTCTCTATTCGCTTAACGTTCAAAGTGTTGAGGGGGGTATTCTACAGATGATTAATCACGGTGTGGTAACCGGCGCACTATTTCTCTGTATTGGCATGGTATACGAACGTACCCATACTCGTGTTATCAAAGATTACGGCGGACTCGCCTCCACCATGCCGGTATTTGGATCGTTTTTTCTGCTTTTTACCATGGCAGCCATCGGTCTACCCGCAACCAACGGATTTATCGGTGAATTTTTGATACTTCTCGGCAGTTTCATCAACCGACCATGGGCAGCGTTTTTCGCAGCTACCGGACTGATCCTCGGAGCCTGGTATATGCTCTGGTTATATCAGAGGATATTTTTTAATCCGGTTAATGATAAAGTAGTCGGCCTGCCTGAGTTAACCACCCGTGAGATTATAACGCTTCTGCCGATGGTCGGGCTGGTTTTCTGGATAGGTCTGTATCCCAATGCCATGTTGAGCTTTATGCATGTTTCCGTGACTCATCTTCTTGATCAGGTACATACTGGTGCCGGAGCTGCAAAACAGGTTGCGGCTGTTGTCCTCCAATAATATTTGGTATTAAATAATCACCTGTAGTTTTAGCAAAAAGGATAGACAATGATTAATACAGCACTTGTCAGCTGGAAAGCCTTCGGGCCGATCGTACCGGAAATGTTTCTGGTCTGTATAGGTATATTTCTTATCGGTCTTGATATATTTGCACCTAAACGCAGGCAGTTACTGCCATGGCTGACCGTCATAGGTTGTCTTGGTGCTTTGCTGATGGTTGCAGGCGAACACAATGTTGTCGGCTTTGATGGGATGATAATTGCCGACTCTTATGGTGCTTTCTTTAAGGTTATATGCCTGCTCGGTGTTATTCTTGCCTCCCTGATGAGTGAGCACTTCCGTAATAGCGAAGGATTAAAACAGGGTGAGTACTATTCACTGATGATTTTTTCCGCCGTAGGTATGCTGCTGATGGCTTCTGCAGGCGACTTGATGGTGCTCTACCTTGGTCTTGAACTGATGGCACTTTCAATTTACTGTCTTGTCGGTTTGCCAAGACATGACGGGCGTGCTGCTGAAGCAGCAATGAAATACCTGTTGATGGGTGGCTTTGCCTCTGCCATTTTACTGTACGGAATATCGATTGTTTACGGATTGACCGGGACGACCAATATTGCAAAGATTGCTGAATATACCGTCTCCGGTAATCTGTTACATAATCCGGCACTTATTGCCGGCCTCGGTTTGATGATTGCGGCATTTTGTTTCAAAGTCGCCATTGCACCATTCCATTTCTGGACACCGGATGTTTACGAAGGAGCGCCGACAGCGATCACCGCTTTTATGTCCGTTGGTCCTAAAGCCGCTGGTTTTGCTGTTTTCGGTCGCGTTCTCTTTACAGGTTTTCCACAGTTTCACGATCAATGGGGAATTCTTCTGTCGTCACTTGCGCTTTTGACCATGGCTATTGGAAATATAACAGCCCTGTCACAGACCAGTATAAAACGTATGCTTGCCTACTCTGCGATTGCCCATGCTGGTTATTCGTTACTTGGTGTATTATCCGGGACAGCAGAAGGGTTGTCCGCAACCATGACCTATCTATTGACCTACGGCTTTATGAACATGGGTGCCTTTGCCATCCTTGTACTTCTTGCAGGAGGGCCTGACAATAGAAGGGAATCGCTGGAAGATTATAAAGGACTGGCTAAAAC
Source organism: uncultured Desulfobulbus sp. (assembly GCA_964623145.1). Taxonomy (GTDB): domain Bacteria; phylum Desulfobacterota; class Desulfobulbia; order Desulfobulbales; family Desulfobulbaceae; genus DRLX01. The sequence continues at coordinate 10,318 of CAZURY010000016.1, forward strand.
GAATCCCATGGCTGCCCTGCTAATGCTTATTTTCATGTTCTCTCTAACCGGGCTGCCGCCTACAGCAGGTTTTATTGGAAAATTTTATCTGCTTAAGGCCGCCCTCGGGGCCGGGTATACGATGACGGTCATAGGGCTTGTGATCTTCAGTTCCATCTCCGCCTTTTTCTATCTGCGGGTCGTTAGATATATGTATATGGACGATCCCGGAGAAGAACTCAAGCTTGAGTTCACTCCGGGCATCTCCGCTGTTCTAGGAATTGCCTTACTCGGAGTTATCGGCATAGGCCTGCTTCCGGGTTCAGTGGTTGGTCAAGCGGCGAGTGCGTTGCTCGGCCAATAATGGTATCGAAGCAGCCTGCCAACTGCTTTAAATACCTTGTTTTCTCCTTCGTATGACGGCCGACCGATGTGGTCGGCCGTCAATTAACGATGGCCTTGTATGAAAATATCCTTTACCCGGGATTCTATTATCTCCGGGTGTTTGAGATTGGTCATGCAACTCTATGCTTTGCCTGACCAATACTGGTAGAAAAGCAGCCTGCCAACTGCTTAAATACCTTGTTTTCTCCTTCGTAAAACGGTCGACCATTGTGGTCGGCCGTTTTTTTTTGGGGGGAAGCTTGCGAAATAAGCGGGTTAGAAGTCTTACTTGATGTGGGCGAGCATCTGCTTTACGATGTCCTCTGCAGAATCGTTGGTCGAGTCAAGAAGGACAGCATCTGAAGCAGCCTTTAAAGGGGCAATGGACCGTTTGCTATCGTTTTGATCACGTATGAGAATTTGTTGAAGTATTGCTTGATAGTCTACATCCTTGATACCATTTTCCTTGAGCTGCAGTAATCTTCGATTCGCCCGTTCCTCCGGCTTTGCATCAAGGTAAAATTTCCAGGCGGCTTTTGGGAAAACCACCGTTCCCGTATCCCTTCCCTCGGCCACAATCTTTTCATTTCTGCCCATCATCCGCTGTAGATCGGTCAGTTTGTGACGAACAACCGGCAGCGATGATACACGAGAGGCCATCATACCTGTTTCAGGAGTACGAAGAAAAGGTGTCACCTCTTCACCGTTGAGCAAAACTCGTACATCTTCATCAGCATGGGCAGGAGGATGTAGTTCGATAGTTAAATCTTGAAGGAGACGGCAGACAGCCTTTTCATCCTCAGGATCTATGCCTGCCTGTTGGCAACCATAGGCAACAGCGCGATACATGGCGCCGGTATCAAGGTATGTATACCCTAAACGATTGGCCAGCAGCCTGGCCACGGTTGATTTACCAACTCCGGAAGGTCCATCTATTGTTATAATGTTTTGTGTCTCAGCAGGCATAACCAAGCTCGCATAAGCAATCACTAAAGGCATCTATAAACCGTTCATTTTCAGCACGAGTGCCTACGGTAATACGAATGAAATCTGGATAGCCATAGGCTGCCATCGAGCGAACAATGACGCCTTTGCGGAGCATGGCTTCATAGAGAATCGTTGCATCTCCTCTAACATCGATGAGGAAAAAATTTGTGTGTGAGGGATAGGGAGTACAGCCAAGATGTTGTACTTTTTTTTGCAGCCACAGACGTCCTGACCGTGTTTTGTTGAGCGTTTTATTATAGTGCGCCATATCAGAAAGAGCTGCAAGGGCGCCGGCCTGAGCAGGCAGGTTGATATTGAAGGGTTGCCGAACTCTGTGTAATAAATTGGCAATTTCACGATGCATCAGACCGAATCCAACGCGTAATCCAGCCAGACCGAAGGCCTTGGAAAAGGTGCGCAGGGCGACAACGGCGGGTATGCCTTCAGACTTCCTGATGTAGGAGAGAATATCTATCCTGTGCTCAGCTTCAACAAAATCAACATAGGCCTCATCAAGGACGACAATGATGGATTCCGGGAGATCATTAAGAAAGGAATTCAATTCACCTGTGGAAAAAAAAGTGCCGCAGGGATTGTTGGGATTATCAAGAAATATTAACCTGGTGTTATCATTGACGCTATCGATGATTTTCGCCAGATCGTGGCGCATATCCTTGAGGGGAATGACCTTGTTGCATCCTCCCCGCACCTGAACAAATTTCTGGTACATCAAAAAAGAGGGGTGACTGGTAATGACTTCATCACCGGTTCGGACAAAGGCCTTGACCAGAAATTCGATAACCTCATTGGAGCCGTTACCGAGAACAATTTCATCCATCCCGGCGCCAAGCCAGCCGGCAAGGGCTTCCGTCAGATAAAAGCTTGAGCCGTCGGGGTAGCGGTGTAAACCATGCAGTGATCGGGTAATGGCTGAAACAGCAGCCGGTGAAGGGCCCCAGGGATTTTCGTTGGATGCCAGTTTGATGGAATCGCTGATCCCATATTCACGTTCAAGTTCCTCCAGAGGTTTGCCAGGGGGATAGGGGACAATGGCGGCAATATTTTCAGGAATTGAGAGTTTCATGATAATTCCGGTTTTCTGGTGTTCAGGCTGTTTCTTTGTTCAAGGTTCCAGGCTGCTTTAAGAAGTGTTTCCTCGTTAAAATGGCATGCCTGCATCTGCATGCCGATGGGGAGACCATCTTTAGAAATTCCGCAGGGAACCGACAGGGCAGGGATGCCGGCAAGATTTGCTGAAATAGTTAAAATATCAGACAGGTACAGGGCAAGGGGGTCGTCAGTTTTTTCGCCGATTTTCCACGCCGGTGCAGGTGTTACCGGTGACACGATGATATCACAGTGCTTAAAGGCCTGGGAGAAATCATCCTTGATTAAGGTACGGACCTGGGAAGCCTTTTTATAGTAGGCATCATAGTAACCGGCGGAAAGGGCATAGGTACCGATGAGAATACGACGTTTCACCTCATCGCCGAATCCCTGGGATCTGGTGCTTTGATACATGTCGATCAGCGAATCAGCATTCATATCCCGGTGGCCAAACCGCACGCCATCGAAACGGGACAGGTTGGAACTTGCTTCGGCCGGGGCAATCAGATAATAGACGGCTACACAATATTCGGTATGAGGTAGCGTAATATTGACGATTTCGGCACCGGCATCGCGGAGCATTTCAATACCACTACGGACAGCCTTGTCCACTTCAGGATCAAGTCCCTGGCCGAAATATTCGGCAGGAACACCGATTCGCATCCCTTGCAGACCATCAGTCAGCACTGTGGTGAAATCGGGCACATCGCGCTTGATTGAGGTGGAGTCGCGGGGATCGTGGCCGGCGATTGCATTCATCATCAAGGCACAGTCCCGGACATCCTTAGTCAATGGTCCAACCTGGTCAAGCGAGGAGGCAAAGGCGACAAGGCCATATCTGGATACCCTGCCATATGTAGGCTTCATGCCGACAATGCCGCAGAGTGAGGCCGGTTGCCGTATGGACCCGCCCGTATCAGAACCAAGTGAGGCAAAGCATTCATCGGCTGCAACCGCTGCTGCCGAACCACCACTGGAACCACCGGTAACATAGCCGGCTTTCCATGGGTTTTCCGGGATCTGAAAGGCGCAGTTTTCGCTGGTAGATCCCATGGCGAATTCGTCCATGGCAACTTTTCCCAGGAGAATGGCGCCGGCATCGTTAAGTTTTTCGATAACAGTTGCGTCATAGGGCGGAAAAAAACCTTCAAGGATCTTGGAGCCGCAGGTGGTAGGTAGATTTTTTGTACAAAAAACATCTTTTACCGAAAGGGGAATTCCATGAAGCGGGCCTTTGCGGTCACTGTTGTCGGCCTGTTCGGCTGCGGTCAGGGCGCCTTCCCTGTCCAGTGCAAGATAGGCCTTGGTGCGGGCTTCAACGGCATTGATCCGGCTCAGTACGGATTCCACCAGTTCAACAGAGGTGATTTCACCGCAGGAGAGCTTTTCCCGAGCCTCAAAAATGGTCATTTGATACATATCTTCCCTCTAAATAACTCTGGGTACAACAAAGGCTTCCCCGTTTTGCAGTGGAGAGGCGGCAAGCGCCTTATCCCTGGGCAGGGAGGCCTGTTCTTTATCATCGCGAAAGGTGTTGACCACATTTTGCGTGTGAGTGGTTACGGCAACCCCTTCCGTGTCAAGTTCGTCGAGTTTGGCCACATATTGCAAAATGGTGTCCAGCTGTCTGGTCATTGTATCGATTTCATTGTCGGAGAGGTCAAGCCGAGCAAGCTGGGCGATACGCTTGACGTTATCTTTGTCTATCTTCATTGGCTTTCAGGTGAGTTGTTATTGACGACGTATCCGAAGAGCGTGTGTATGTAATTATAAATTGCGACAGTTTCAGCTGTTCTGACAGGTGGAAAAATATATACTTTTAGGCCCCGGGGAAAGAGTGTAAAAGGAGCTGTTCTGGAATACAATAGAA